>CALBKW010000001.1 GCA_937895785.1 uncultured Candidatus Melainabacteria bacterium
TAGATTTGACATTTCTAACGAGTGGTTGAATAAAATTACTGATTTTATTACACAAATGCCTAAAAATATTGATGATTATGAAAAAATTATTACAAATAATCCAATATTTAAAGAACGTACTATCGGTAAAGGTATAATGCACAAACAAACTGCAATTAAATATTCAATTACTGGACCTAATTTGAGGGCATCAGGGAGTGATTTAGACCTTAGAAAATCACATGGCTATGCCATCTATCCTGAATTAGATTTTATCTCTGCCGTTTCTCATAGAAGTGACTCTTATGGTCGTTACGAAGTGAGAATGCAAGAAATGCGCACTTGTTTATCATTAATTAGGCAATGTATTCTATGGCTAAAATCTAATAATGAAACGAATACTGTTTCTAATGTTAAACCATTCAATTTCAAAGTTCCTGAAGGTGAATATACATCTTATATTGAATCTTCAAGAGGACTTTTAAGTTGCTATATTAAAGCTGATGGCTCAGAAAAACCTTATAGGGTTAAGTGGCGAACTGGCTCATTTTATGCTGTTCAAGTCTTGCCAGAGTTATTAAAAGGACATACGATGTGTGACATAATGGCTGTGTTTGGGTCGTTGGATGTTATTATACCTGAGGTGGATAGATAATGAATTACTTATATTTTTGGTATATTGATATTTTGTCAAAGCATAATATTCCAGAGTTGTTTGGTGATATTACATTTCCGCTACTTCCATTTTGTATAGTTGCAGCAGCTATTATATTTGTTGTGCTATTTTTAGTTTTATTGGAAAGAAAAATATTAGCATTATTTACTCAAAGAAAAGGTCCTAATAGAGTTGGAATATGGGGAATTTTGCAAACTTGTGCAGATGCAATAAAGCTATTAACAAAGCAAAATGTGGATATAAAAGGTAGCGATAGATTTTTGTTTAATGTTGCGCCTATTGTAGTTTTTGTTCCTGCTATGTTATTGTGGGGGCTCATTCCATATTCTTCTGAATTTGAATTTATGGGATTTTCAGTGACTATAATTTTATTTGTTGCAATAGCGCTATTACCAGTTATTGGTATTATTTTAGCAGGATATGCAAGTAATAATAAATATTCTTTGATTGGTGCAATCCGTTCAGCAGCCCAAATTATAAGCTATGAATTGCCGATGACATTCGTTATTATGTCAATTGTTTTATTAGCATCATCAATGAATTTAAAAGATATAGTACTAGCACAAATATCAGTACCACCAGTTTGGGGGTGGTTTGCTTTACCTTGCTTTTTAGGTTTTATAATAATGTTTATTTGTGCTGTTGCAGAGATGAACAGATGTCCTTTTGATTTGCCCGAAGCCGAAAGTGAGTTAGTTGCAGGATATAACACAGAATATTCTGGAATGAGATTTGCATTATTCTTTTTAGGTGAATATACAATGCTGTTTGTTATGTGTTTATTTATGGCAACAATATTTTTAGGTGGTTTTTTACCTCTGACAGGAAAATATATTTCCGAAATATGTTTTGCAAATTCTGAATTTTTACAAGTATTTATATACTTTGAACAAGCGATTTGGTTATTTTTAAAAACTACTATTCTTGTAATTTTAGTAATGCTTGTTAGAGCATCTTATCCAAGGTTAAATTCTTCATCTTTAATGATGTTTTCATGGAAATTTTTATTACCATTATCAATATTGAATTTTATTTTAATTATGGTTGTTAAATATATTCAAGATGGAGGTGCCATATAATGTTTAAACGCATCTTTAATGATACTTATAACTTGTTACTAGGCTCATTTACGGTATTTAAACATTCTTTTAAAAGACGAGTTACTGAAGAATATCCAGAAAAGAAACCCATACTTCCTGAGCGTTTCCGTGGTAAGCATAACTGGAATGCGGAAAAATGCTGTGCCTGTAAAAGTTGTGAAAGAGTTTGTCCGACTGGTGCAATAGTTATTAATAAATCTGAAAATAATATTGAATTTAATGTTGATTTAAAAAAATGTATTTTTTGCGGAAATTGCATGTACTACTGTCCTAAAAAGGCAATTGGTATGTCAAATGATTTTGAATTAGCTACAGATAAAAAAGATAATTTAATAATTGCAATAAACTCTTTAAATTTAAATGAGAGTAGTAATATAATTGATAAAGAGTAATGGAGTGTCATGAACGAACTAGAAATTATAAAAAGTATAACATTTTATGGATTTGCTGTCGCAATAATTGTCTTTGCTTTGCTAACATTATTCGCAAGACGAGTTCTCTACTCACTACTTTTTGCAGTAATTTTATTTTTCTGTACAGGAGGTATTTTCTTTTCTTTAGGTGCAGATTATAACGCTGTTGTGCAAATTATTGTTTATGGAGTAGCTATCCCTGTACTTTTATTATTTTCTATTATGTTTACTTCTGCTTATGAAGGACGAAAGGTTAATTTAGCATTCTCTCCAAGATTTTTTGTTGGTTTTCTGTCTTCTTCGCTATTATTTTTGATGTTATGGTACGCTGTACAATTTGCTTTAGGAATTTCTGACAAATTAGGTTGGTTCTTTAATTCAGATATTCCAAAAGCTAATAGCGATGAAATGTTTATGGCTATTTCTAATGGGCTATATACTAATTACTTGTTGCCATTTATGCTAATTGGTTTACTTGTATTAATTGTCGTTGTCGGAATTTCAACATTGAATGTTATTAAGGAGAAAAAGCATGTTAAGTAATATATTTCATGTGAATTTGGCACATTATTTAATTTTAGCATTTTTACTTTTTTTGATTGGTGCTTTTGGTGCTATTGTATCAAGAAATGTTATTAAATTGCTAATTTCTCTTGAGTTTATGCTTACGGCCGTAAATATAAATTTTATCGCATTTGCGACATTTGCGGATAATATAAAACTTACGGGATATGTTTTTAACATTTTTTATATAGCGATTGGCTCTATTGAGGTTGCTATTGCATTAATTATTTTCTATTTGATGTATAGAGAAAAGAAATCAATTGATATGGATAAGTATAAGGAGTTAAAAGGCTAGATGGATTTTTTTATATCTAATGTTTATACAGTTATTTTAGTTCCACTTTGGGTTTGCTTAATTATTTTGTTAGGTAAGCTATTTGCTGTAATGCAATCAAGGCGATTGATGGCAACACTAACTATTGCATCGACACTATATGGCTTAGTATTCTCTATTGCTCTGTTTGCAAAAATGTTATTAGAAAATGGGTTTAGTTATGAAGTTACTATTCCATTTATAAAAATAAATGCTCTAGAATTAAGTTTAGGTGTATATTTAGATGCTTTATCAATGTGGTTAATGCTGATTGTTACTTCGATTTCATTATTGGTTCAAATATACTCTTATGCATATATGCAAAATGATAAAAGTTTTATGCGATTTTTTGCATATATGAATTTGTTTAACTTTTCAATGTTAGGATTAGTTTTGAGTCCTAATATGTTTCAAACATATATTTTCTGGGAACTTGTTGGTGTTTCAAGTTATTTATTAATTGGATTTTGGTATAAAAAAGAAGCTGCATCAATAGCAGCCAAAAAAGCATTTATAATTAATAGAATTGGCGATTTTTCATTACTTTCAGGTATAATTATGGGAGCTTATATATTGTATTCTAATTATGACAATATAGTTTCTATTATGCTTCCTTTTTCAGACTTACCAGCAATTTCAGATCAAATATATGCTGCTACATCAGATGGAATATTTATTGTTTTAGCTATTTTATTGATTATTGCTTCAATTGCAAAATCCGCACAATTCCCTTTAAATACTTGGTTAATTGATGCAATGGAAGGTCCAACTCCAGTAAGTGCATTAATTCATTCTGCTACAATGGTTGCAGCAGGCGTATACTTATTATGTCGTTTATATCCTCTTTATTCTTTAAATAATGCAGTATTAGAAATTATATCTGTTGTAGGGATTGTTACAGCTATAATTTGTTCAATTTCTGCAATTTCTCAAACTAATATAAAGAAAATGTTAGCTTATTCAACAAGCGCTCAATTAGGATTAATGTTTTTAGCATTAGGTGCTTGTTCCGTGACAACAACAATGATTCATTTGACTGCTCATTCTTTTATAAAAGCAATGCTATTTTTAATTGCAGGTATCGTTATTACATCACAAGCTGGGAATCAAGATATTAAGCAAATGGGAGGTTTGAGAACTAAGTTACCAACTTCTGCAATTGCATATTTAATAGGTGCCTTGTCGTTAAGTGGATTGTTGTTTGCTGGTTTTGCATCAAAAGAATTAATATTAGGAAACTTATTAACTGGGAAACATTACATCTATGCAACTTTGTTTTTGATTGTCGCTTTTATGACTGCGTATTACTTATTTAGAACATATTTTTATGTGTTTGAAGGTGAAAATAAATCAGAAGAAAATACTTTTAAAACTCCAGATTTAATTTTAAATATAATTGTTGGATTATTTGCCTTAGTAATTATTGTTTTATGGTTTATTTTCCCAAAATCAGAGGACATTCTATTTAAAGTAATCTCTTACATTGTTGGAATTACTGCAATAGCAATTTCATATTTGGTTTTTGCAAATAAAAATGTTGTAAGAAAGATTCCTGTAATTTTTGACATTTCATATAATTGTTTTTACTTAGAGTCTATTCAAGGTGGTATTGTTGATTGTTATAACCGAATGTCACGAGTATTTTTCTTGATTGATAAATATATTTTTGATGCAATTTCGTATTTGTTTGCACTAAATGTAAGATTTATATCTTGGATTTTTTCAAAAGCGCAAACTGGTAAAGTGCAAAGTTATCTATCTTATTCTTTATTGATAATAATGCTTTCCTTTGGAGGATTATTATTAATTTATAATTTGATTGTGTATTTTAGTGAGGTTTAATAAATGAGTAATTTGATATCAATAAAATTATTAGTATTTTCTCCATTATTAATTTCTATTTTCTTCTTATTGCCTATATTTTCAGGTCATACTGTATTAATTAGAAGATTTGCGAAATTATTTGCTGGATTACATTTTTTATATACTTTATTATTTTACGTTTTTGCAAACTCTACACAAAATGATAATTCATACTTAGCTTTAATTAATTCTTCTAATGCAAGTGCTACTTCTTCACCTTTGAATTTTTTGAGCGAGTTAACATTTATGGGTACGTCGTGGATAAGTTCTTTAGGTATAAAGTTAACATTTGGACTTGATGGAATTTCTATATTTTTTGTAATTTTAACTTCATTCTTAGTTTTAATGGCGTGTATAGCAAGTAAAGGTGTAATAAGGTCAAAACATAGCTTATATTATGCGCTAATATTTATTCTTGAAACTGCAATTTTAGGTGTTTTCGCCTCTTGTGATATGTTTGAATTTTTCATGTTTTGGGAATTGGAACTTATCCCAATGTACTTCTTAATAAGCTTATGGGGAGATGGAAGAGCAAAAAAATCAGCAATGAAATTTTTATTATACACTTTTATTGGAAGTCTTTTTATGTTAATTGGCTTTTTGATGTTGTATAATTTTAATTTTATTGCGACTGGAGTATTCTCTGCAGATATTCATACATTAACATTAAATATCGATACAACTCCTGTTTACTTACAAATTTTGGCAACATTATTTATGTTATTTGGTTTTGCTGTAAAAACCCCAATAATACCACTTCATACTTGGTTGCCTAATGCGCATGTCGATGCTCCAGCTCCAGTGAGTATGTTACTTGCGGGGATTCTTTTAAAGATGGGTACTTATGGTATCATTAGATTTAATATTCAGTTGTTACCAGATGCGTTTCTTATAATTGCACCATATTTGATTGTTTTGGCATTTATTAATATTGTCTTTGCTGCTGTTGTGGCTTATTATCAAACTGATATTAAGGCTATTGTTGCATATTCAAGCATTTCAACAATGGGGATTGTATTATTAGGTCTGTGTTCTCTTAATACAATTGGTTTAACTGGTGCTATATTTTTAATGCTCGCTCATGGTATAATTTCAGCAGCGTTATTCTTTATTGTTGGTATTATTTACCAACGAACCAAAACACGAGAAGTCAACCAACTTGGAGGACTTGCAAAAGTTATGCCAAGACTTGCTGGATTTGGTTTAGTATTTGCTCTTGCTGGTATGGGAGTTCCATTTATGATGGGATTTGTAGGTGAGTTTTTATCTTTTGTCGGAGCTTTTGGTTCTGCAATTTTAAATAATTATTTTATTCAAGTAATAGTTATGCTTTCTATTTTTGTGTTAGTTTTGTCAACTATTTATTTGTTAAAACTAATCCATAAAACTTTTTACGGAACTATTCTTGAAAGATGGGAAACTTTAAGTGACATTACAAATCATGAGTTTGTTGTAATGTTTTCAATGGCTTTTGTTGTTATATTATTTGGAATTTATCCAACTCCAATAATAGATACAATAAGTCCTTGTATAGTAACTCTAGTTGAAGCTTTTGGAGGGTAATTTTATGAATTTTTTACAAGATATTTTTAATTCAATGTTGCCTGAAATGATTATATTACTAACGATGTTTGTTGTAATTATTATTTCAATCTTTTATAATGTTCGTTTTTATAAATTATCTAAATGGAT
>CALBKW010000002.1 GCA_937895785.1 uncultured Candidatus Melainabacteria bacterium
GAATTTCCAACAAACGAAAGAAATCACATCGATTACTTCATCGAACAAGAAGCAGTTGCCGGTCAACCAGATAGAGGTCGTGAAGAAACAATCGCTGAAACAAATGCGTTGATGAATACATACCAAACAGTAGATATTTTAGGTATCAGAACTCAATATTTACAACAATACTTCCCAAAAACAATTGCATACTTAAGCGAAAAATTAACTCCAACAAAATAAGGAGTGAATATATTTTAAGAAATAACCGGCACGGACATTTGTCCGTGCCGGTTATTTCTTATCTGTCATACCGCACTGGTTGTGGTATTTTTTTATAATACCTGACAACTCCTAATCAAGCGGATTGATCACAATTCCTGAAAGTAATTTTGGATAGAAGTAAGTTGATTTTTGAGGCATGCGTTCCCCAGCTTCTGAAATTTTCTTGATGTCTTGAATTTTAGGATAAGCCATGATGAAAGATGCGTTTGCTTTGCCTGCATCAATCATGTCAAAGGCTTCGGATTCTTGCTTGATGTATAAAATACCGTCTTGAGCCATTTGTTCTTCTTGTGTGTAACCCAATTCTTTTGAGATAAGCACTTTGTGTAGAACGATTAAATCAAGGGTTTTTAGAACTTCTGGAACTTTGTATTCGTCAAGAATTTCATTAACGTTTTCTCTAAGTTTTAATAGATAGAACTTATTAACGTTTTTCAAGTATAAACCCATTGAAATTCTTTCTTTTGATGACTTTTCGATTTCTTCAAGCAACTTAGTCTTTGTTTCAGCTTTTGTCGAACTGTCGAAATTAAATTCTTCAACGTCATAGTATTTTTTTACTTTGCCTAATAAATCGTCTGTATTGATTTCACGAGTTATGATACGGTGAGTTGGGAAGATTAATAAATCGTCTTCAAGGTTTGTGAAATAACTCATAACGAAGTTCCAAGGCTCGTTACCCGTTGGGTTTGAAACAGTTTTTCGCATTTCGTTTCTATAATTCATAGCCGTTTCGTAACGGTGGTGACCGTCAGCGATTAAGCATGTCTTATCACTTAAAACTTTTTCAATTAGAGCTAAAGTCTTTTCGTCATCGATTTTGTAGACAATATTTTGAACCCCTAAATCGTCAGTAACGTCAATGAAAGGCTTTTGTGTGTAATCAATCGCATTCTCAATTTGCTTTTGAGGGTCTGAATATACTAAAAATACTTGAGAAAAGTTGGCTTTGCATTTTTTAGTAAGGTTCAAACGGTCAGCTTTTGGACCTCCCATAGTGTATTCGTGTGGAAGAATGTTCTTGCTTTCAAAGTCCTCAATGCGGTTACGAGCTATAAAACCTTTACGAGTTATATTTTTGCCGTTCTTTTCATAATTTTGGATTAAATATAAAATGCATGGTTTTTCAGTTTTAACCAAAACATTTTCGTTAAGCCATTCTTGGTAATTTTTAAATGCTACATTATAACGGTTGTTTTCATCAGTCAGGTCAGTCGAGTTGTTTGCTAAAATTAATTTAACGATGTTGTATTCACTGCGAGCTTCAAGCTCGTCACGGTAGTCATCAAGAATTACGTCATAAGGTGGTGCGATAACGTCACTTATTTTAACTTTATCTTGATTGTAAACGATAGCATCTAATGGCTTAACTTCGATTGTCATATATTCCTCCCTAATTTTTTTCGATTATAACATATTTTTTACCCCATGCCAAATTGAAAAAGATTAATGAAAATGTAATGTCATGCTGAACTTGTTTCAGCAGCGCATGGTCTTTCAGGTATAACTATGGATTTTGTCCGTAAAATTACGTACGTTCTAAAACGTACGTAATTTTACGGTCTAAATCTTGGTTAAATTAGAACCACAATACTTTTAATCTAAAAAAAGCCTAAGTGACAGCGTCACAAAGCCTTTTATAAAAAATGATGTCTGAAATTATTTAATAATGCCTAATTCAAGAAACAAGCAGAAAGATGTGTTCTGTTTAAGTGCTTCAATTCTGGTATTTTCTTGTCGCAAAGGTTCGGAATGCAGAATTTGCAACGGTTATGGAAACGACATCCATCTATGTTGTCCATTATAGATGGCGGATGACCTTTTATTACTGTAAGCTTCTGAACTTTGTTGCTTGGAATAGATTTAATTAAACCAATTGAATAAGGATGATTTGTATTGTCGAAAAACTCTGCTGTAGGTGCATTTTCGACGATTCTACCTGCATACATTACAGAAACCTCATCCGCGTTCTCGCTAACAAGCGCTAAATCATGTGTTATAAGTAGAATTGAGGTGTTATATTCCTTCTTTATGTCCGCTAATAGGCGCATTATCTGTGCTTGAATAGTTACATCAAGCGCCGTTGTTGGCTCATCGGCAATTATAAGTTCAGCATTACAAGCAAGTGCCATGGCAATGATTGCACGTTGTTTCATTCCACCTGAAAACTCGTGCGGATACTGGTTAAAACGCTCTTTTGCTGAAGGAATTTGTACCATGTCTAAAGCTTCAAGCGCTTTCTTTTTGGCATCTTTTCCTCGAAGATTTTGGTGCAGTTTGATTATCTCTAAAAGCTGATTACCAACGGTATACAGCGGATTTAATGATGTCATTGGGTCTTGCGGTATTAGTGCAATGTGCGCTCCGCGTACTTCTCGGGTACATTTACTATCAAGTTTTAGCATGTCCCTATCTTTGAAAAATATCTCACCGCCAGTGATAGTGGCTGTTTTAGGCAGTAATTTTATGATGCTCATCGCTGTCATGCTTTTTCCACAGCCTGATTCGCCAACTAACGCATGCATTTCGCCCTCCTTGATAGATAACGAAACGTCAAAAAGCGCTTGCCTGAAGCCTTCCTCGGTATTAAACCCTAAATTTAGATGTTTTATTTCTAATATATTTGACATGTATATATATATTATACATGTACATGCTTAAATTTCATCATCTAATTATTTAATATATAAAAAAGCATGGAACTCTTTGTCCCATGCTTCCTTATTGTATTGTTGAAAAGCTTATTATAAAACGTTTTTGCCTAAATTAGCTTTTGCTCTTGTCAATTCTTTAATGCGTTTTTCATTCTTTTTAACTTGCTTTTTCATGTTAGAACGTTCATTTTTAATGAATTTGTATTGGTTATCTATATCTGCATACTTTGCTTTACAAACATTTTGGTCAGCACGTATGTCTTCTAATGCAGTATCAATCTTTGCAATCGCACCTTGTAAGTCTGCATTGCCAGTTATAGTCTGTACATTTGTAGCACTTGTGTCTACGTAACCTTGCCCTGAAGTTGCTGATGTTGTTGACACTGCTGATTTAGTAGAGTTTGCTTTTGTTGTATTTGGTACAGAATATGCTGTATCATCAAAGTTTAATGGTGTAAATGCGTTACCATCAGCAAATGCTGGCGTAATAGATAATATAATGCCTGCTGAAAGTAATAAGCATGTTTTATTAATTTGCATGTCAAATCTCCTTATATATATATTCATGTAATTTGATAGAAATAGTTTAATTGAGAACTCATAAAAAAGGAAATTGTTAATATAACTTAATATAATTCTTACAAACTATTTTTGCAAACTTTCAAGCTATAGCAGCGTTTTAGCCAATTACCCAAACGGGTAATACAAATAAAAAGATGTTATTTTTAACTTTTGTAAACAAAATAAAAATAAATTTTAAAAAAGGTGTTGACAAAAAATATTGAAGGT
This sequence comes from uncultured Candidatus Melainabacteria bacterium, assembly GCA_937895785.1. Lineage (GTDB taxonomy): Bacteria > Cyanobacteriota > Vampirovibrionia > Gastranaerophilales > Gastranaerophilaceae > UBA6984. The sequence continues at coordinate 3,708 of CALBKW010000002.1, forward strand.
GTAACATAATAAGTACGGAAGCGAACGAAACGAAAACAAACGAATCGGAAACGACCGTTAAGGAATTAGAGGAATGGCTCAAAAAAGATTTTAAATCTGCCAGTTCCAAACCCAGCCGAAGGGATTACTTATTAGAAGTAATGTTAAGGACACAATAAACCTTAATTTGTTGATGCCGAGTAAAGAGATTGAACATTGAAAAAAGAATAGCTGAAAACGACTAAATATACTTGTTGATTCTAACAAAATATGATTTAGGACAAAATACACAAGCAAAAGCTAGTGTTAAAACAACGTCGAGCAGTTTATCGATTAGCCTCGATAAACGATGGACATAAACTTTCTGACAATGGAGAGTTTGATCCTGGCTCAGGACGAAC
>CALBKW010000003.1 GCA_937895785.1 uncultured Candidatus Melainabacteria bacterium
CTATAAACGGACCCGTCACCCCAAAGAACAACATGGTCTTTGTATGCGCCTACTTGGTTTAAAATTTCTTCGATATTGTCATCGTTTAACTTTTCATCAAGTCCCCAACCTAATTTATAGCGTTTTAAGTCTTTTTTTATAGCTTCAAAATCATCATTCATAAGTAATTTAGCTAGATGAAAACGTCTTAAAATCATTGGTAAAAGGTGAGCTGTTTCCATATTGAAATTGTCACCTATACCGTATTGGTTTGTAGGCATTCCTGAAATGTAGTTTGTACCATATTGGTCGTTGTAATAACGACATAACTTTATGATTGCAATTTTTGCTAAAGCATACGCTTCGTTTGTTTTTTCAAGTTCAGATGTTAGCAAACAACTTTCCTTCATTGGTTGTGGTGCCATTCTTGGATAAATGCAAGAAGAGCCCAAGTTAAGAAGTTTTTTTACGCCGTGTCTATAACTTGCATGAACGATATTTGTACCAATCATAAGATTTTGGTAGATAAATTCTGCTGGATATTTTGAATTAGCCATAATTCCTCCAACTTTTGCGGCTGCAAGAATTACGTATTCGGGTTTTTCTTCGTCAAAAAACTTTTCAACCTCAGCTTGGTTAGTCAAGTCAAGTTCAGAGTGAGTTCTTGTGATGATATTTGTAAAACCTTCCTTTTGGAGTCTTCTATAAATAGCACTTCCAACAAGTCCTCTATGACCAGTTAAAAATATTTTCGCGTCTTTTTCAATCATAATTATGCCTTCTTTTGCTTTAATTCAAGGCGGGCGATGCTTTGCATCGCCCGCCAAATATAATTATATATTAAACTTCTTGAGGTACAAGGACATTATAACCGTGTTCTCTTAAAGTTTTTTCTTTCTTCGCAAGTTCTAAATCAGAATCAACCATTTCGTTAACAAGAGCTTGTAAATCATAAGTTGGTTTCCATCCTAATTCAGTTCTAGCTTTTGTGCTGTCACCTAAAAGTAAGTCAACTTCTGCTGGGCGGAAGTAACGAGGGTCAACTTCGATTAATGTTTTGCCTGTAGCTTTGTCGATACCTTTTTCGTCAACACCTGTTCCAACAAATTCTAATTCAATACCTAATCTATCAAACGCCATACGGCAGAAATCTCTGATTGAAGTTGTTACGCCTGTTGCCAAAACATAGTTGTCTGGGTGGTCTTGTTGTAAAATTCTCCACATACCTTCTACGTAATCTTTAGCGTGTCCCCAGTCACGTTTAGAATCTAGGTTACCTAAGTATAATTTATCTTGTAAGCCAACTTTAATTTTCGTAGCTGCCATTGTAATCTTACGTGTTACGAATGTTTCACCACGTCTTGGAGATTCGTGGTTGAACAAGATACCATTAGAAGCGAACAATCCAAAAGATTCTCTGTAGTTTACGCAAATCCAGTAAGCATAAAGTTTTGCTACTGCGTATGGTGAACGAGGATAGAATGGAGTTGTTTCTTTTTGGATAGGTTCTTGAATTAAACCGTAAAGTTCAGAAGTTGAAGCTTGGTAGAATTTAGTTTTATCTTCCAAATGGTTCATTCTGATAGCTTCCAATAGTCTTAGCGTGCCTAAAGCATCGCAATCTGCAGTGTATTCAGGACAATCCCAAGAAACTTTTACGTGAGATTGAGCTGCCAAGTTATAAATTTCATCAGGTTCAATGTCGTGAACAAGTCTTGTTAAATTTGAAGAGTCTGATAAATCCCCATAATGAAGTATAAATTTTGAATCTTTGTTGTGAATATCTTGATACAAGTGGTCAATTCTTGATGTATTAAAAGATGAAGAACGTCTTTTGATACCATGAACTTCATAACCTTTTTCAAGTAAAAGTTCTGCTAAATATGAGCCATCTTGCCCTGTTATCCCTGTAATTAATGCTTTTTTCATTTTTTCTCCTTAAATATTTTTGTTGTTAATATCATACCATGAAAATTTTGCTTAAATAACTAAATAAAAAAATGTTTCAGAAAAATAACACAACATTTTTGAAATATTCGTGCTATCATGAGAACGATTATTACAAGTGAGGTTTGAATATGTCAGAAAATGAATCAGAAATTTTAATGGATAAATCAGATGATAGAAATCCAGTGAAAATAAAATACCCAGTTTATCAGCCGTCATTAACTGGTAACGAAAAGAAATATGTAGATGAGTGTTTAGACTCTACTTGGATTTCTTCTAAAGGTAAATTTATAGGCAAATTTGAAGATGATTTTGCAAAATTTATTGGTGTTGATTATGCAACAAGTGTTTGTAACGGTACAGTTGCAGTTCACTTGGCTTTAGTTGCTCTTGGTATTGGTGAAGGTGATGAAGTTATAGTTCCAACATTTACTTATATCGCATCAGCAAATCCTGTTTTGGTAGTAAATGCAAAACCCGTATTTGTAGATAGTTTGCCTGACACTTGGCAAATGAATCCAGAAGATATTGTAGCTAAAATTACCGATAAAACTAAAGCAATTGTAGTGGTTCATTTATATGGTCATCCTTGTGACATGGATGCAATTATGGAAATTGCTAAAAAGCATAATTTATACGTGATTGAAGATTGTGCAGAAGCTATTGGTTCAAAATATAAAGGTCAAACAGTAGGTAGTTTTGGCGATGTAGGTTGTTTTTCATTCTTTGGTAACAAAACAATGACTTGCGGTGAAGGCGGTATGGTTGTTACAGATGATGCGACTTTAGCAGATAGATTGCGTAGATATAAAAATCAAGGTAATGCAAAATATAGAGAATATTGGAATGATATTTTAGGTTTCAACTATAGAATGACAAATATTCAGGCTGCAATTGGTCTTGCTCAATTGGAACAAGTTGAAGGGTTTATTGAAAAGAAAAGACAAATTGCAAATTGGTACATAGAAGAGTTGAAAGACTATCCATTAGTGTTTAATAAAGAAACTAAAGATGTGTTCCACACATATTGGATGGTGTCTTGTCTAGTTGAAAAAGCAGATATGCGCGATGATTTACGTGAATATTTAAAAATCAACGGCGTAGAAACAAGACCTACTTTCTATCCAATTCACACAATGCCAGTTTATGTTCACGAGTTTTCAAAACATAAAGTTGCAGAAGATATTGCTCTAAGAGGCATGAATTTACCTTCTTACCCTGCATTAACTCGTGAAGATGTGAAAAATATTTGCAATGTTATAAAACAATACTTTGCACAATAAAAAATAAAAAGATTATAAAAGGCGCGCCTGAAAAACTTTCAGGCGCGCCTTTTTGTTGTGTATAAATTTAACCTTTAGTTAATTCAGTTGAAAAGTCTAAGAATGGTTTAATTTTAGTCATAAAATCAAATTCTTCCATATAGCATTTGTAAGAATTTTCGCTATAGTATTGATAATTTGAATTTATTTTGTTAACCGCATTTTGCCATTCTTCAATATTATTTATGTCGTTAATAATTACCCCGCAATCGTATTTTTCAACAATATCTGAATATCCGTCTAGTCTGTTTACGATAACAGGTTTTTTGTATTTTAAATAGAATGTTAATTTGCCTGAAGAGTGTCCAATTTGGTCATATTTGTTGTCAGACGGACGATAGCAAGCGATGCCAATATCAATTCCGTCGTAGACATAGCCAATATCGTTGTAATCATAAACTTTGCTAGATAAATAAATGTTCGGATTGGCTTCAAGAATTTTCTTTATGTAATCATCGTTTTTGTCGATTTCTCGTCTGTCGTGATAAATTAGGGCAGAATTATTTATGTTGTGAAATACCTTTGCAATTTCGTAAGAATATACAAAATCGTAAATCATACCGATACAAGCGCATTTTGTTTTGTCTTGCGGAATGTTGAATTGCTCTGTCATATTTTCTAAATTAGGATTTTGTTTATCAATATCAATTGAGATGTTTGGTGCATTGAATACAGGAACTGAAAGATCTTCCGCATAGATCGGAAGAGCG
>CALBKW010000004.1 GCA_937895785.1 uncultured Candidatus Melainabacteria bacterium
AGTTCAGAATGACATTATTTGAATATTCTTGACCCAAGAAACGAGCTCAAAATGACATTAGTTTTTGTTTATTATCAGAATGTTTAAAAGATACCGCAACAAGCGCGGTATGACGGAAGGTTCGACAATAGATTGAGTGAAATATCAGTATTTAATTTACAACCACTTAATGAAACAACAGTAAAACGTGTGCTGTTTGAGTGAAACAAGTTCACACGTTTTGAGTTGAATTTAGTGGTTGTTTGTGATTTGCGTGTTTCTTTTTCTTGTAACCCTTCTTTTTCTTTTCGTCGCAAAAAAGAAAAAGAAGGGTTGAAATAAATCATAAAACTTAAACATAAAAACAGACCTCAAGTTTCCTTGAGGTCTGTTAAAGTTCACTTTATATTTCCTTGTTTCATTCTCTGAAATTATGCAGCTACTTCAAAATGTCTTCTGCCACCTTTTTGTGGTTTGTGTTTACCACCTGATTTTCCTGGGCGTTGTGGTTGGTCTTGACCTTGAGTTTTTTGTGATTTTTGACCTTTTCCACCCTTGCCAGCTTTACCAGCTTTTCCTGTGTTACCACCTTTTTGTACGTTTGTAGCAGGTTGTGTTTTTCTGATTTCTGTAACTACATCCTTGATAATTTCAGTAGTTGTTCTACCTTTTTGGCCTTCTTCTGCTAATGCAATTTCGATTTTTTTGCATTTGCCAGCTCTTTGTTCAGCAGGGATATTGTTGTCTTTCATAATGTTGTAGTTGTTTCTCAAGTCTTTGTAAACTGATGCTGTATCATCTACAACTTTACCATTAACTTTGATTACTAATGGTGTATCAATTTCTACACCTGGTAAGTCAACTCTACCGCCTGATGCACCGCCGTGGCCGCCACCACCGAATAAGTTAGCTAAGATTTCTGCGTGGTCACTCATTGCTGAAGAACGGAATGACAATCTTAAACCATTTTGTTTAGCTACATCTGAGTTTTCTGTGATGAAGTTTTCTTTCTTATCTTGGATAACTAAGATACCGATTCTATCTGCATCGTAAGGACCTGTGTAAGTTTGTGTTGCCATTTCTGACAATGTGCTTGCTTTTTGTCCTTTAGCTAATTTTTGTGATGTTTCTGATGGGTCTGATTTCAATGCACCTAGAACTTCTGAGTATTTGAAACCATTTTGAATATCTAACAATGTGATATCAGGGTCTTGTTCTAATGAAGCGTTGAATACATCATACATTTGGTCATAATCTACTTCGATAATACCTAAGCCCAATTCTGGGAACATTTTTCTACCATCTAATGCATATTTAACCATTTTATCACGTGGTGATGCTTTACCATCTAATGATGTTGAGCTTAATGCTTTATCAGGAACATCGTATGCAATATTTTCACGTAACCATTTTTTATCTACTGATTTATCTGTTTTTGATAATTGGTTTGTTAACCAAGTAGACATACCTTCTGGGAAGAAGTTTGGTCTTTGTTGAACAGGTAATGCTGAGTGGTGTGGTAACAAGTTTGCTGTTCTTGTGAATGAACCTGTATCAGTTGATGTACCTGTAATTACGCTTGCTACGAAGTTTTTAGCTGCTGTGCCACCTTTTTCAAACATTTTACCTAAAACACCTGCTTTTTCAGCTACGATTGTAACCAATTGAGTTGCAGCAGGAACTGCGTCACATACTAAAGCTAAACCGTTTTTGTGAATTTTGTTCATATCTAAACCAGTTTCTTCTTTAGCATTTTGCCATTCAGTAATTCTGTGAGGGTGGTGATCGATATAAATTTGTTTTTTACTTCCTTCGATATAATCTTTGAATGCACCTGAGAAACGAGTTGGTGTAGGAACGTCTAATGTAACTACCAAGTCATATTGTTTTTTAGGTTTACCTTGTAATGGGTTTGCATCAAATAAGTTGTTTGGATCTTTTAATTCTGACAAATCTCTTTCTAAAACTTTTTGTTGTTCTTTTGCAGTTTCAGTTTTTAAAGATTTCAAAACTTCCAAGTTCTTTTCTAATGTTTCGATTTTCTTTGCGTTGTATGGACGTTTAACATCTTCAATACCTGGCATTTTGTCACGGAACAAACCTGGGATTTTGTCATCTACAGCACAATCGATTTGTCTGTCAGGATAAGCTGCTTTTAAAGCTTCTTTCATTGCAATTACTGAACCTAATGTATCACCATCTGGTTTGCAGTGACCTAAAAGTAAGATTTTTTTGTTTGATGGATCATTGATTTCTTTTGCAATGTTATCAATTGCTGTCTTAACTTCTCTTACTGCACCTAAGCCGTTTTCTTTACCTTCTACATCAAATATTCTTTCTAAAACTTGTTTTGGTGATTTTTCTGGTTGATATACCATTACAGCTTTTGAAATTTTTGGATCATCAGAGTTTAATAAACCGTTAAATACATCTGCTGCTTTTTTAGCTTCTGTTTTGTCTTCACCTGTATATTTTAATACTGCTCTTAAACCAATTGTTGGAGCACCTTTTGAAGTACCAGCAATTACGTTGCCTAATTCAAAATGGTAATCACTTTTCTTGCCTGTAATCAATGGAGTTAAAACTTCAGCCATTTCATCTGGAACTTGACCTAATGTACCGAATTTTGGGTGGCTCAATTCAAGAGCTTTACCTCTACGAGTTTTTGTTTCTTTAACGTTTAAACGGTCGCCTTCTTTCCAGTTGCTGTTTGCTAATTGTACAACTGAATCATCTTCTGCTGTTGCGCTTGCACCTTCTGTACCTAATTGGTGTTTTGATACACCACGAACTCTAAATTGAATTGCTGGTGCATCTTCTTGTGCTTTTGTTTCCATTGGGTTTTGCAATTTACCTGTAAATGCTACGTGCAAAGCATTGCCTTCTCTTTTCATAGAGATAACTTTGTCTTCAGCTTTACGTGTAAATGTTGCTGTGTCTGCCTCATAAGTCAGTTTTGGTCTTGCTGCTTGTGCTTTTTGCATTTGTGGTTGAGTAACAACTGACAAATTTTGGATTTTTTCTAATTTCATTAGAATGCCTTTCTATTTTATAAAGTGAACAAATATTATTTCCTATATGACCTATATGATTTGTTTGATTAGTTTATATAATACGTTTCGCTATTTTTTTCTTTACACACTAAATTAAATAATAAAACACTACTATATGTTAGTTATAAATCAACTAAAAAAAAAAGTTGCTAGTTTACCCTAAAATCATGACATATTTGTAATAATTTGTTACACTTATTTCATGATATAATATACTTGTAGGGTATCAAGGAAGAACAAGCGAGGAAAATTTTGACAATTACGGACGAAACAACCCTTCAAATTAATGATTGGCTCGTTGATTATAAAAATGAAAAAGATGAAAAGAAAAAGAAACAACTAAAAAACCTTATTGTAGTTGCAACGATGCCTCTTGTAAAAAAAATTGCTTGTTCTCTTGCTCGTCGTTCTACAGACCCTGTTGATGATTTAATCCAAGTTGGTTCTGTTGGCTTAATCAAAGCTATTGAATTTTTTGACCCTCACATTAGTACAAAATTCAAAACTTATGCAAGTTATTTAATTACTGGTGAAATTCGTCACTATCTTCGTGACAAAGCATCTATAATCAAAGCCCCTCGCGAAATTCAAGAACTTGCATTCAGAATTAATACAGTTATTAAACAGCTTGTTGAAGAAGGCATTGAAGACCCTACAAGCGAGCAAATCGCTAAAGTCATGTCATTGCCTGTTAACAAAATTGAAGATGTTATTGAGGTTGATAGACGTAAAAGTACCGTTTCTTTAGACCAAGCAATTACCAACAGTGAAGATGATTGTTTCTCGCTTGCTGACAAAATTCCTGCTGGTGATTATCAAGAATTTTTGAATGCTTATGAAGAAAAAATGATGCTTGCGCATGCTATCAAAGAATTACCGCAAAATTTGAGAGATGTAGTTGAACTTAACTATTATGAAGATTTAAATCAGCGTGAAATTGCTGACAGATTAGGAATTTCTCAAATGCAAGTTTCAAGAAGATTGAAAAAAGCTTTGTCTGAAATTTACAACATTATCTGCGAAAAATCACCATCTGAAAGCGAATAGACATGGAATTACATATTGTTTTAGGATTTTTTGTATTTATTACAGGACTTTGCATTGGAAGCTTTTTAAATGTTGTTATTTTAAGAGCTTTAAGCGAAGAATCAATCGTTTTTCCACCGTCTAAATGTCCTAAATGCCAAACTCCATTGAAGTGGTGGCACAACATTCCAGTAATTTCATACATCGGTTTAAAGGGCAAATGCGCATTTTGTCATGAAAAAATTTCTATCCAATACCCAATTATAGAGCTTTTGACAGGCTATTTATTTTTAAGCGCATTTTTAAAGTTCGGAATTGATATCAAAACAATTTTTGCAATGTGTTTTTTGAGTATGTTTATTGTAATTGCCATGACAGATATCAAAGAACGAGTTTGTTTTGACTGGCATTGCTACATTTTAGCTATTTTCGGACTTGTATACAACTTCTTTAACTTTGGCGAATTATACACAGGTCACACGTTTATTTTTTACACCTCATTCGTAGCCTCAATTTTGGGTTTGTTAATTGGTGCTGGCATAATTGGTGCATTTTTCGGACTTGGTTATTTGTTATTTAAGGGCATGATTATTGGTCCTGGAGATATTTTAATTGCAGGAGCAATCGGAGCATGCTTTGGTTACAAATATATTTTACCAATTCTACTTGGTGCGTTTATAATTCAAGTAGCTATCATCGTTCCGCTATTTTTACACAAATTATACAAGAAAAAGAATTTCAAATTGTTAGTTCCATTCCTTGCTTTTATTGGAATTTCGGTTATTGAAGCATTATATTTCAAATATTTAGATTTAGGTATTATGGCAATAAATTGGATGTTTGCAGTCGTTCAAATTATCTTTGGTTATTACCTTGTAAAACAAATTCTCGCAACATTACCTAAGAACATTGACGAAGCACAAAACAACCCTGATGATGCTATGAGAGTGCCATTTGGACCTGCTTTAGTTGCGGCAGCACTTGTATTTTTGTTTATCCACTAGAAAATTACGATTGCACTAACCGACAAAAATACAAATAAAAATATAAATATTGCCAAAACTTTTAGAATAAGTGGCTCATGTTCGTAGATTAATTCTTCCATTTTTACCTCGTTTATAACATTTTTTGTAAAATCTTCTTTTAAATCGTTTTTTGTGCGCTCAAATGATGTATTCATTGCGTTTTTAACCTTAAACAATCCGTCTAATTCATCTCTAACTGGAGGGTTTGCTATCGCGTAACGACGAAAACGTAAACATTCTTCATCAGAAAGTTCATTATCTAAATATGCAGACATTTTTTCTTTGAATGATGCGCTATAAGCCGAAACAGGTACGCAAGTTTTCGGTTCAATGCTATCAATTTGAGTTTTAACCTCGCGGATGTCTTTTATTGCTTTAAGTAATACTTCATAACGCTCTCGGCATGCTCGACAGCGTTTCAGATGTTGTTCTATAAAATAAGTAATTTGCGCACTAACTTTGCCATCAATATAATAAGAAAGTAAAGCTGTGACTTGGCTACAAGCCATTTTATCTTGTTTCATTTTGTTCTCCTCTATTTATTAATTAAATATACTCTTTTAAGCTGTCTTTCAATCGGCTTCTTGCCCTTGCAATACGAGATTTTACAGTGCCGACATTTGTGTTCGTAATTTTTGCAATCTCGTCATAAGACAAACCCTGCAATTCTCTTAGCACAATTGGAACTCTAAAATAATCGGGCAATTGTCGCATTTCACGTTTTATAACACAATCTAATTCATTTGAAAGACAACGCTCCATAGGTTTACAGCGTTTATCTGGAATTAAAGTGTGCGGATTTGTTGCATATTGATTATCGTTTTTAGTGTCGTCATCGATTGAAATTGTTGGCGGTATACGATTTAATTTGCGCAAATCATCATAAAATAGGTGCATGACTATTTGATTTAACCAACTTTTAAAAGTTTTTGGATTTTTTAAAGTCGGCAAAGCCTTTGCCATCCTAAGCAAAGCCTCTTGAGTTAAGTCATAAATATTCTCGTTGTTGGAATGTAGATAGGTAAATGTTGCAAAAACGTTTTTTTGCTCTCTGCGGACAATCTCTTCAAGCGCCTTAAAATCCTCTTGCTGAGCAAGAGCTACAAGTTCTTCAAGAGGCATTTTTTTGTAGTGCAGTTTACCAAGTTTCATAATTATAGATTATGAAATTTCTTGGCAAATTTACACACTCTTTCTATTAATCTTTGTGGGTAATCTTTTTAAAAGATGGGATTAAATTTATCTAAATTTGCTCATTGATTGCATCATTTTTTGCAAACCAAAACCACCCATTTTGCCCATCATACCTTTCATTTGATTCATGCCTTTCATCATATTGCGCATTTGTTCAAATTGTTTGATATAAATATTAATATCATGAAGAGGAATACCTGAACCTGATGCAATTCTTTTTTTACGACTAGAGTTTAATAGCTGTGGATTTGAGCGTTCTTCGGGTGTCATACTTTGGATAAACACTTCAATACGTTTGAATTGTTTTTCACCTTCGTGAGAAATCAAATCTCTGTCTTCTTTTTTCAAGTTCATGCCAGGAAGCATTCCAAGAATTTGGTCGATAGAGCCGAACATGCTCATTTGACGTTTCATATTCAAGAAATCGTCAAAGGTAAACTCAGCTTTTGCCATTTTTCTTTCTAATTTTTTTGCTTCTTCTTCGTCAAAAACTTCTTTTGCTCTTTCAACGAAAGAAACTATATCACCCATGCCTAAGATTCTTGTAGCCATTCTATCTGGGTAAAAATCTTCAAGAGCATCAATTTTTTCGCCTGTACCTGTTAATTTGATTGGCTTTTTAGTACAGTAAACAACACTTAATGCAGAACCACCACGAGAGTCACCGTCTAATTTAGTTAGAACCAAACCTGTTAAACCTAATTGCGCATCAAAGTTTTCAGCAACATTTACTGCTTCTTGACCTGTCATTGCATCAATTACTAACAATTTTTCGTGAGGTGCAAAAATTCTATCAATCAAAAGAAGTTCTGCCATCATATCTGTATCAATTTGCAAACGACCTGCGGTATCAAGAATTACAACATTAAATCCGTTTTCTTTTGCATGGTTTAAAGCATGTTGCACTATTGATTGGACATCTGTACTACCTTCTTCTGCATAAACCTCAGTATTAATTTGCGCGCCTAAAGTTTGCAATTGTTTAACCGCTGCTGGACGGTAAACGTCACAGGCAACAAGCAATGGATTCTTACCTTCTTTTTTAAGTTTAGGAATTTCCTTTGAGTCTGCATTCTGTCTCTGTTTAAGTTCTTCTGTTTTACCGATAAGTTCA
>CALBKW010000005.1 GCA_937895785.1 uncultured Candidatus Melainabacteria bacterium
TATTTTGTTCCGTGGTAACTTTCGTCAGGTTCTGTAAGTTCAGGGAATTTACCAGATTTAGCCCAGTCGAAGTTTCCACTATCAACAATTACGCCACCCATGGAAGTTCCGTGTCCGCAAATGTATTTTGTAAGTGAGTGGACTACAATATCAGCACCAAACTCAATTGGTCTACAAAGGTATGGTGATGGAATTGTGTTATCCACAATTAACGGAATATTGTGTTTGTGAGCTACGTGTGCAATGTTTTCAACGTCTGCTATCTTTAATGATGGATTGTTTAGCATTTCAACAAAAATGCAACGAGTTTTGTCTGTAATTTGTGCTTCAAAGTCCTCTGCCTTGTCGCTTACCACAAAATGAGTGTTTATTCCTAACTTTCTAAGAGTTACGTTTAATAAATTAACTGTTCCTCCATACATGCTTGTTGAAGCAACGATTTCGTCACCAGATTTTGCGATATTTAAAACTGCAATTAATGATGCTGATTGCCCAGATGATACAGCTAATGCGCCAACTCCGCCTTCTAACATTGCTAAACGCTCTTCTAGAGTGTTTGTTGTCGGATTAGAAAGTCTTGTATAGATGTCACCGCTTGCCTTCAAGTCGAATAAATCGGCTGCATACTGAACATTATCAAAACTAAATGCCGTAGTTTGATAAATAGGTACTGGAGGCGTATTCCTGTTTTCTTCAGGTTTATGAGCGCCTTGAACACAAATTGTATCGAATTTCATTTCTAATTTCTCACATTCATTTTAATAATATCTGAAATCCAAGGAAGATAACTATATCGACCTTGCATAGAAGTTACTACTAAGTAAATCATTAATGTATATATTAAAATTTGTATAATAGATATTCCAAATAAAACAGGAGCATTCAATAGGTATGCAACCATTAAAACAAGATTGTTTACGAATGGAACATAACTGATAATTGCGCCTAACATTCCAAGCAATTGACACAATAAAAAGTATGCAATAGCTAGAAAAATTGATTGAAAAATATGATATTTCATAAATGGTCTAACTCTTGATTTTGTAAAAATACCAAGCAAAAGCCAAATAAAACCAACGAATCCAGAAGTTATATAACTTAAAGCAGATACTAGTTTTTCTATAAAATAAGGTTTGTCGTATTTATTTGAACTATGCATTTTCTAGCAATTCTCCGCTTCTAAGTTCTACAATATAATCTTCTAGCAATTGAATGTAAACAAGCTTGTATTCATCGTTTTCAGGTACAAGGTTCACTGCAAATCTGTAAGATTTTAATGATTCCTCAATCTTGTTATCCATATAATATGTATTCGCAATTAAAACGTGAATGCTTGCATCATCAGGGCTTAGAGCAAGTGCTTTGTTGTAGTATTCTAAAGCGCCTTCGTAATTTTTCATATTAGAATACATATTGCCAACTAAAATGTAAGCGTTCATTTGATCAGGGCACAACTCTATAGCTTTTTTATAAAGCTCTAAAGCGCCTTCGTTGTCTTTGAAGTCAGCCTTTGAAATTGCGTAACAGATATATGTTTTGTAGTTATCATCGTCAATTCCTAATGAAATATCAAAGAATTTGTAAGCATTTTCTTTGTCCTTCATTAATGAATAAGTATTTGCGATACAGATAATAACTGTCTTATTTGTAGGGTTTAGTTCATAAACTCTTAAATAATGTTTTAGTGCATTTTGATAATCAAAAAGTTTAAAGTAAATATTACCCAAATCAACCAACGCAGTCAAATTGTCAGGGTCTAGTGACAAAGCTTTTTCGTAATAAGCTTTTGATTCAACATAATCTTCATAATCGTGATATAGCAAAGCGATTGCGTTATAAATTTCTGGGTTCAAGGCGTTGAAATCAATTGCTCTGTTATAGAAGTGAAGCGCTTTTGCGAAGTTTTTTAACTCAGCATAAGTATTACCCAAATTGAAATATACAAGATAATTTTGCGGATCAACTTCCATTGCTTTTTGGTAGTAGCCTAAAGCTTTTTTGTATTCTTTTTCAAAGAACCAAATGCTACCAAGATTTAACAAAGCTTGTGAATCGTTAGGATGAAGATTTAGCAAGCTTTCATAAACAGAGATGACTTTGTCGAACTTGTTATCCATAGCATAAAGTTTAGCCAATGCGTGATAATTATCAGCATTGCTAGGGTCTTGAGCCATAGCTAAAATGGTTGAGTTCAATTCTTGGTCAAGTTCTTGTTTTAGTTGTTCTTGGTTGATTTCTTTTTCGCTCATAATTTTATTTTACCACATAAATTATTTTATCAAAAATGTTAACATTAATCCTTGTAATCAGAGTATTCTTTAGATTCTTCCTTCCAAACTTCTTCTGTAACAACGCAAGCGTGATTCCAGAATTTTTCGATTGCATAAGTTTCTCGTTCATCTCTGTGTAAAATGTGAACTACAACATCACCGTAATCGATTAAATTCCATCGGTTTTTCAAATCGTTTTCTTCACCATTTGGATATCTTTTGAATAGACCTTTAATTTTTTCTTTTACGTAAGAAGTTAAAGATTTTACTTGAGGAGTAGAATCTGCAGAACAGATTACAAAATAATCTGCAAGTGACGAAACTTGGCTAATATTCAATACAGAAATATTTTTAGCAAGTTTGTCATCTAAAATTCTTGCGATAATGCAAGCGAATTTGTTTGAGTCAATTCTAATTTCTTCAATAGCGTTTTCTGTCATTATTCTGCATCCAACATATCTACTCTACGTTGGTGTCTGCCACCTTCGTATTCACTGTGTAACCAAGTTTCAACGATATCAAGTGCTAAAGATTCACCTGTAATTCTTTCGCCTAGGCAAAGAACGTTAGCATCGTTGTGTAATCTTGAAAGCATTGCTGAATAAGGTTCGTGAGCCAAAACTGCTCTAACACCTTTAACTTTGTTTGCAGCGATTGAAACACCGATACCAGAACCACAACAAATGATTCCTCTTTCGTTTTCACCGTTTGCAACGCTTTTTGCAACTGCTTTTGCATATACTGGGTAATCACAAGATTCTGTTGAGTGAGTACCGTAATCAGTTACTTCATAACCTTTTTCTTTTAAAAATTCTGCGATTTTGTTTTTTAAATTTACGCCTGCGTGGTCTGAGCCTACGCCAATTTTCTTGATTGTCATTATTCCTCCGTGTGTTTTTTCTCATTATACTAAATTCAAGACCTTTGCGCAACAGGGCAATGTTTTTTTACAAAATCTTAATATATTATTATTTGCAATTTGCTTATTTATTGTTTAAAATAAACTAAAAGGATTTAAGATGAAGAACAGCACCAATCAATCGATTAAACCAATAACAACACGCCGAAATGACTATGGATATTTAGAAATAGGTGGGTGTGATTTAACAGAATTGGCTAATAAATATGCAACTCCGCTTTACGTAATTGACGAAGCCACTCTTAGAGCTGTTTGTAACGATTACAAAGATGCTTTTAAAGATTACGAAAAAGTTAATTTTATGTATGCTTCAAAAGCTCTTTGTACAAGTGCCATAACAAAAATTGTTGCGAGTGAAGGTTTTGGTTTTGATGTAGTTTCAGGTGGTGAAATCTATACTGTTTATAAAGCTGGCGTTGATATGAAAAAAGTTCTTTTCAATGGTAATAACAAAACTGTTGACGAACTTTCTTTGGCAATTGAAACTGGTGTTGGGCATATTTCTGTCGACAATTTCTTAGAACTTACGATGTTGAATGAAATTGCAAAAAGTTATGGCAAAACAGTTGATATTTTTTTGCGTGTAACTCCTGCAATTGAATGTCATACACATGAATACATCAAGACAGGTAATTTAGATTCAAAATTCGGTTTTGATTTATCTCAAGTTGATGAAGCTATTGAACTTATTAAAGACGAGTATACAAATTTGAATTTGCGCGGTTTGCACGCTCATATAGGTTCTCAAATTTTTGAAACACAAGTTTATCACGACGAAATTGACATTTTGGTAACTGAACTTGTAAGAATTGAGAAAAAACACGGCGTAAAACTTGATGAAATAAATATTGGCGGAGGTTTAGGTGTAAAATATGTAGAAACAGATGTTCCACCTTCAACTCATAAAATAGCAGAGGTTATAATAAATTCCGTAAAATTGAGTTGTGAAAAACATAATGTCAACTATCCTACAATTTACTTAGAACCAGGGCGAAGCATAATTTCTACATCAGGTGTAACTCTTTATACAATCGGAAGTCAAAAACAAGTTCCAAACGGCAGAAAATATGTCGCGGTAGACGGAGGAATGGCGGATAATCCTCGTCCAAGTATGTATCAAGCGGAATATACTGCTGAAATAGTTAATAAACCTGCGAATGAGGACTTGCAAAAGGTTACAATTTGTGGTCGTTATTGCGAATCAGGAGATGTGATAATAAAAAATATTGAATTACCAAATCCAGAAGCTGGAGATGTACTATGTGTCTACAACACAGGGGCTTACAATTACTCAATGGCAAGCAATTACAACAGAACTCAAAAACCTGCTATGGTACTTGTAAATTCTGGTTTATCTGATATTATAGTAAAGAGAGAATCACTTGATGATTTGTTAGAACACGACGTTATACCAAGTAGGCTAAAATAATGATAGATGAACTATTGTCACAATTTTATACTCAACTAAAAGCCATTGATTTGTCGTTCAATTGGTTAAATGTTGCAGAGGTTCTAATCATTGTTGCAACGATGTATGCGGTATACAGAAAGTTCATTAAGAACACTCAGGCTGAAAAGTTGGTTAAAGGTATTTTGTATCTTGCTTTAGCTTGGGCGTTTTCAGAAGTTTTGATTAAAATTGACCTTCGCATAATTGGTATGTTCATTCAAGCGCTTGTAACAATGATTGCGTTGAGCTTAATTGTAATTTTCCAGCCAGAATTGAGAAGATTTTTAGGCTACTTAGGTCAAGGTGGATTCTTCAATGAATTGATTACAAGTAAACACACACCTTTGGAAACAGAAGTTGATGTTGTAAAAGAATTGATTGAATCTGTTAAATTTTTATCAAAAAATAAAATTGGTGCATTAATTGTGTTCCAAAATTCGATTGATACATCATCATTTTTTGATGTTGGAACAAAGATTGATGCAATAATTTCAACAGAATTGATTTTAACAATTTTCCACCCAAACACACCACTACACGATGGTGCAATGATTATTAAAGACGGAAAAATTCATTCAGCAGGTGTTTTGTTACCTTTAACAGAAGACCCAAAACTTAGCTGGAGATACGGAACTCGTCATAGAGCTGCAATTGGTGTTACAGAAATTAGTGATTGTGCTTGCTTGGTTGTTTCTGAAGAAACAGGCAGTGTTTCAGTTTCTTTAGACGGCTCACTTAAAAAGTACGATGACTTAGCTACATTAAAACTTGATTTAGAAAACATTTTAGGAATTAAGAAAGAGTCAGATGTAACTAACAAAAAAACAATATTTAAAATAGACAATTTGATTACAATTAAAAAGAACGAACACGAGAATAAACAATAATGACAATATTTGCGAAAAAACAAAAGGTTCAACCAAAACCAAAAACAAAGTTAGAAATTGCCAAAGAAATTATTTTTAGAATGTTATTTATTACGCTAGGTGCATTAATTGCAGCGTTTGCATTGGAGGCTTTTTTACTTCCAAATAGCATTATTGACGGTGGCGTAATCGGTATTTCTATGATGGTAAGTCATATCACAAAATGGAACTTAGGTTTGGTAATCTTTGTTTTGAACCTTCCATTCTTATTTTTGGCTTTGCAAAAAATGGGTAAAATGTTTGTATGCAACGTTTTGTTCGGCGTTGCAATGTTATCAATCTTTGTTAACTTAATTCACTTCCATATTACTGACGATAATCTTTTAGCAACAGTGTTTGGTGGTATGATTTTAGGTGCTGGGGTTGGTATTATTCTTAAAAACGAAGGTGCACTTGATGGAACAGAAATTTTATCAATAAGATTGGCTAAAAAATTTGGTTTTTCTGTTGGTGAACTTATTATGTTCTTTAACGTATTTATTTATACTGCAGCAGGTTTCTTATACGGCTGGGATAGTGCAATGCTTTCAATCTTGACATATTTCATTGCCTACAAGGTTATTGATATTGTTCAAGAAGGTATGGATAGTTCAAAATCAGCATTAATCATTTCACAACATCCTAAAGAAATCGGTGATGCGATTATTAAAGAATTGGATATCAGTGTAACTTACCAAAAAGGTAAAGGTGGTTATTCAGGACAAGAAAAAACTATTATCTACTGTGTAATCAGCCGTTTGGAAGTTACAAAAATGAAGAAATTAATCCACTCAATTGACCCAGAAGCTTTCTTAGTTATACAAGAAGTTCACGAGGTTGAAGGTGTGAGAATTAAAAAGAAATAACTAGACAATTACAAAAAATTGTTATAATATAAGTATTATCAACAAGGAGAAAGTTTAAAATGGCAGGTAAAAACTCAGATACAATTCCAATAGAGGTAAGCATCTTAACCGCTGACCACGATATTAAAGGAACTGTACACGTTTCAAAATATACAAACACGAATCGTGAATTGACAGATTTGTTAAATGACAGAGAACGTCGTTTCTTGGCAGTTACAAATGCAGAAATTTATCCTAGAAATTCTGCTCAAGCTCCAAGAAGATACAATTTCCTAGAAATTCACATGGATTATGTTTTAATGGTTCACCCATCAGCTCAAGCTGTGTTTAAGGAATCTGCAAAGGCTCAAGAAGATATTGCAAGATTTAGAGATTTAAGATTGAAATTAAATCAAACAAAACCATTTAAGTAAAAAGAAATTCAAAATTTATAATTGCCTGAATTTAATTCAGGCTTTTATATTATATATCGTCATACCGCACTTGTTGCTGTATCTAAAAAAGAATGTAGGTCAGGCATTGCTTGACAATAAAAGGAGTAAAAATGAAAGTATTAATTACAGATAAATGCCATGATAGAGCAAGAGAAATTCTTTCAGAAATCGCAGAAGTAGACGTATTGCCTACAATGAGTGAAGATGAATATGTTGAAAATATTAATAAATATGATGCGGTAATGATTAGAAGTTCATCAAGAATTACAAAAAGAATTATTGATACATCAACTCACTTAAAAATTGTTGGTAGAGCTGGTGTAGGTGTTGATAATATTGATGTAGAAGCAGCAACAGAAAAAGGAATTGTTGTTGTAAATTCTCCGAACGGAAATACAATGGCAGCCGCAGAGCATACTCTAGCAATGATGATGTCAATGGCAAGACACATTCCAGAAGCTTCAAAAAGATTGCATGAAGGTCATTGGGATAAAAAGAATTTAACAGGTGTTGAAATTTCTGGTAAAACACTTGGTGTAATCGGCTTGGGCAAAATCGGTTCTCATGTTGCTAAAGTTGCAAAAGCAATGGGTATGAATATTGTTGTTTATGATCCATTTGCAAAAGAAGAAATTGTAAAAGAATTGAATGCAAAATTAGTTAAAGATTTAAAAGACTTCTGGCATGAACCTGATTTTATTACAATTCATGTTCCAAAAACGAAAGAAACAGTTGATTTGGTTAATAAAGATACAATTGCACAAATGAAAAAGGGCGTTAGAATTATTAACTGTGCCAGAGGTGGAGTTGTAAATGAGAAAGATTTACGTGAGGCTCTTGATAACGATTATGTAGCAGGTGCAGCTTTGGACGTGTTCTGTGACGAGAAAGACATTACAACATCACCACTTTATGGTTGTGAAAAGAATTTGGTAATGACACCTCACTTGGGTGCAACAACTTATGAGGCACAAGTTAGAGTAGCAGAAGATGTTGCAACACAGATTAAAATTGTATTGCAAGGTGGAAAAACACCAAACGCAGTGAATAAAATATAAGTGTTTTGGTGAAACCTTCCAACAACAAACAAAATTTTTTCTTCCCCACTTGAAAAATGCAGAAAAATAGTTTATACTGAATAAAAATGAGGAGAAATAATATGGCTGGAATTAAAGATATACAATGCTCTCAACCTTTCTGGGGGGTAGACCCTAGTAGTGGAGCGACTTTTAGACTTGATGACTTGAAGTCTAATTTAATATCTTTGTTGCGTAGAATAAAGATGTTATGTCATTCATTGATAAAACATTCAATCTTATGTCACCCTGAACTAGTTTCAGGGTCGCATGGTTTCACCGGAAAGACATTGCGATTCCGAAACAAGTTCGGAATGACAAGTTTCAAAAAAGCCTTCGCTTTCACCCTAGCAGAAACCCTAATTGTAATGGGCATTATTGGCGTGGTTGCAGCATTGACTATTCCAAACTTAAATTCATCAACAGCCGACAAAGAAAAAGTTGCAAAAGTACAAAAAATATATTCAAACCTTTGTGATGCATTCGGTCGTGCTCAAGCCGTATATGGACCTTATGACGAATGGTTTCAAAATGATACTACATTTACAGCTCAATCAACTCGTTTTGGTGAAAGAATGACAGAGTTTATGAAGGTATCAAAAACTTGTAAACTTACAACAGGTTGTGCCTCTACATCAAAAGCATATAAGTATGACGGTTCTGAAATGGAATCTAATTTAGATAATTCACATAAAAATTATTACAATGTAATTTTAGCAGATGGTACATCAGTATCTTTTGATGGTCGTAACTCAGTAGGAATAATTCATATAGATATAGATGGTCCCAATAAAGGTCAAACAAAAGAGGGTGTTGATTTGTTTACATTTTGGATAAAGAATGATGACAATAACAACTATAATGTTCTATATTTTGGAGATAACGGAGATACTACAGGAAATATAGAACCTCCTTACGATATTTTAGGTTGGATAATATTGAATGGTAATATGGACTACTTAAAAGCAACTCTAACAAGTAGTACTTATAAATGTCCAAATGGCAAAGACCTAAATTGGCAAACACAAACATCTTGCAAGTAAGGATATAATTAGAATAATCAAGAGGCGCGAGCGTTCCGCTCGCGCCTCTGTTAGTTTTTATTATAAAACTTATAATTTGAAATTTTCCATTTGAGCTTGTTCTTGTTGAGGATAATTTTGTCTTAGTGGGTCATATCCACCAGCAGATTCAGCTCTTAACTTTTCCATATAGATTTGAGCAGATTTTACAGATTGTTGTAATTGGCTCAAGTTGCTGTCAAGACCTGCTAAAACTTGGTCTGCATAAGCGTCTGCGCCTTCTTTTTTTCTCATTGCATCGTCGTGTGCTTGGTTTCTGTAATTTTCTGCATCTTCTAGTGCTTTATGTTTGATTTCTTCGCATTCTGCAAAAACTTGTTCTCTAATGATTTCAGCTTCTTTTTGAACTTGGCGCATTAATTCTGATTCGCTAAGGATTCTGTTTGCTTCGTTTTGTGCTTCAAGAACAATTTTTTCAGCTTTTTGTTGAGCTTCCATTTGTAACTCTTCTTTTCTACGAAGAAGTCTTCTTGCTTCTTGAATTTCTTGAGGAAGTGAACCATAAATGCTATCAATGATTGATTCAACTTCTTTCAATTTTATTGCTACCAAATAATTTGGCAAAATTGGAAAACTCTTTTCTAAAATAATTTCTAATTGTTTTAATAAATCGTAAATACCGTTATTTTGAACGTTCATCTGTAAAATAACCTTTCGCTCTAGTGTAATAATTTTATTGTACAACAGTCCGAATTTAATTGTCAAACCATGATTTTATGCATGTTTGAGCTATTTTTTGAATTTTTCTTTTAGATACTCATTTACAACCTCTGGAACAAATTTCGAAATATCTCCGCCAAAGTCAAAAACCTCTTTTACAGAGCTTGAAGAAATAAAGTTGTATTTTGGGCGGGTAGTTAAGAAAATAGTCTTAATTTCCTTGTCTAGTGCGCTGTTTGTTTGTGATAACTGCATTTCAAATTCAAAATCAGAAACCGCACGCAAGCCACGAATTAAAACTTTTGCACCTTTTTGTTTTGCATATTCAACAGTTAAACCGACAAAACTGTCAACTTCAACGTTAGAAAAATCTTCTGTACATTTTTTGATTAATTCAACTCTTTCATCAACATTTAAAAGTCCAGAATTTTTCTTTTCTGGGTTGTATGCAACAGCAATAATTACCTTGTCAAAAATTTCAGAACTTGTTTTCAAAACATCTAAATGACCGTTCGTAATTGGGTCAAAACTTCCAGGGTATATTGCTATTTTCATAATTATTTCGCCTTTCTTGTGTAATCTATTTTATATTATATGCCAAACATGAAATATTAATATTTTGTTTATTTTTTAAAGTTTTTGCAAAAAAGGGATTAATATAATAAATGTAAAAAAAGTATAATTAATATTTAATAAGGAAAGGCAAAAACAATGGCAAAAACAATTGGTATCGACTTGGGTACAACAAATTCCGTAGTTGCTGTTATGGAAGGTGGTAAACCAACCGTAATCGCTAACGCAGAAGGTATGAGAACAACTCCTTCAATCGTAGGTTTTTCAAAAACAGGTGAAAGATTAGTTGGTCAATTAGCAAAACGTCAAGCAATCTTGAACCCAGATAAAACAATCGCTTCAATCAAAAGACACATGGGCGAAGATTACAAAAAGAATATTGATGGCAAAGACTACACTCCACAAGAAATTTCAGCAATGATTTTGAGAAAGTTAGCAGATGATGCTTCTAACTACTTGGGAGAAAAAGTTACATCAGCAGTAATTACAGTTCCAGCATACTTTAACGACTCACAACGTCAAGCAACAAAAGATGCTGGTAAAATCGCTGGTTTAGATGTTCTTCGTATCGTAAACGAACCAACAGCAGCAGCTTTGGCTTACGGCTTAGAAAAAGATAAATCAGAAAAAGTATTAGTATTCGACTTAGGTGGTGGTACATTCGATGTATCTATCCTAGAAATTGGTGACGGTGTTCACGAAGTTCTTTCTACATCAGGTGATACTCACTTAGGTGGTGATGACTTTGATGAAAAAGTTATGAACTGGATTTGTGACGAATTTAAGAAAACAGAAGGTATTGACTTACGTGGTGACAAACAAGCAATGCAACGTATTAAAGAAGCTGCTGAAAAAGCAAAATGCGAATTGTCATCTGTAGTTGAAACAAACATCAACTTACCATTCATCACAGCAGATGCAAATGGTCCAAAACACTTAGACTTGTCATTAACTCGTGCAAAATTTGAAGATTTATGCCACGATTTATTAGAAAGATGTAAAAAACCCGTTGAACAAGCAATTCAAGATGCTGGCATTTCAAAAGGTGACATCAACGAAGTTGTATTAGTTGGTGGTTCAAGCCGTATTCCAGCAGTTCAACAATTAGTAAAAGATTACACAGGAAAAGAACCTAACCAATCAGTAAACCCTGATGAAGTAGTTGCAGTTGGTGCAGCAATTCAAGCAGGTGTATTGGCTGGTGAAGTTAACGATATCGTATTGTTAGATGTAACTCCATTAACATTGGGTATTGAAACTTTAGGTGGCGTAATGACTCCACTTGTACCAAGAAACACAACAATTCCAGTTTCTAAGTCACAAGTGTTCTCAACAGCAGAAAACAACCAAACAGCAGTAGATATTCAAGTATTACAAGGTGAAAGACCAATGGCTAGAGATAACAAATCTTTAGGTATGTTCAGATTAGAAGGTATTGCACCAGCAATGCGTGGTGTTCCTCAAATCGAAGTAACATTTGATATCGATGCTAACGGTATCGTAAACGTATCAGCTAAAGATAAAGCTACAAACAAAGAACAAAAGATTACAATTACAAACTCTTCTAACTTGTCTGAAGAAGATATTGATAAGATGGTTAAAGAAGCTGAAGCAAACGCAGCAGAAGATAAACAAAAGAAAGAAGAAGCAGAAATCAAAAATAATGCAAACTCTTTAATCACATCTGCTGAAAGAATTGTAAAAGACTTTGAAGGCAAAATCGACAAAGCTGATGAAGACAAATTAAACGAACAAAAAGAAGCTTTGAAAAAAGCTCTTGATGAAAACAAATCTGCAGATGAATTGAAGAAAATGTCTGAAGAATTACAACAAACAATGTTTAGCATTTCTCAAAAAGCATACGAAGCAG
This sequence comes from uncultured Candidatus Melainabacteria bacterium, assembly GCA_937895785.1. Classification (GTDB taxonomy): domain Bacteria; phylum Cyanobacteriota; class Vampirovibrionia; order Gastranaerophilales; family Gastranaerophilaceae; genus UBA6984. The sequence goes on from CALBKW010000005.1 coordinate 12,106, forward strand.
TACAAAAAGATGAAAGTGCAAATGCAGGTTCATCTGAATCAGCAAGTTCATCATCAAACGACAACAAAGGCGACGATGATGTAATCGATGCAGAATATACAAAAGAATAATCAGTAATGATTAGATAATTTTGAAATGGCGCTGACCTAAGGTCAGCGCCATTTTTTCGACTGTAAATTTAATGTTTTAAACTTTTATTAAAATCCACTTGCCAAATATTATTGATGTAATATGATAGTTGTACACTATAAATCGAAAGTTATGGCGTTGGTATGCCATGCTTTACGTAGGTGGAGAGGTTAAAGCCTCTGATTACACAAGTAAAAAGGAGAAAACAAAATGCCAAAAATGAAAACTCACAAGTCTGGCGCAAAACGTTACAAAGTAACAGGCACAGGCAAAATTACCCGCAGAAAAGCTGGTATTGGCCACTTACTAGCAAACAAATCTTCTAGCAGAAAGAGAAAGTTGTTCAAAACAACTGAAATCGCTGCTTCACAAGTAGATTTAGTTTCAAAAGAGTTACCATACAAGAAGTATTCAAGATAGGAGTGGACAATGAGAGTAAAACGCGGTAATGTATGTCGCAATAGACATAAAAAAATCTTAAAATTAGCTAAAGGTTTTAAAGGCGCAAGAAGCAGAATATTTAAAGTTGCTAACTGTGCTGTAATGAAAGCATTAAAATATGCTTACAGAGATAGAAAAGCTACAAAACGTAACATGAGAAGATTATGGATTGTTAGAATTAATGCTGCTGTTAGAGAAAACGGCATGAATTATTCAAGATTCGTAAACGCATGCAAAAAAGCTAATATCGTTGTAAACAGAAAAATGCTAGCAGATTTAGCTGTAAACGATAAAGAAGCTTTCCAAGTAGTTTTAGAAACTGCAAAAGCTGCTGTTTAATAAACATATCGTTTAACGAGTTTTTACAGGCGGTCGGTGTATACACCGACCGCCTGTTTTATTTCTACTCTTTTTGAATAACCCTATTATGTCATTCTAAACTTGTTTCAGAATCTCTTATTTTATAAATTTTGAAATAAATTTAAAGTCACTTTGCTTATTTCTTCCCCTTCAAATTCGGTTGCATGGTTGATGTGCATTTTTAATAAAACTACTATAATCCTAGTATGAAAAAAATCTTGTATGCAATATTAGGCTTAATGCTACTTCAAATGCAAGCAAGCGCTTTAGATATTGTTTATCCGACAAAAGAATATTCAAAGATTAATTCACCATCAACCTTTATTGTTGGGTCTACAAAGCCTAGTGATAGACTTTTTATTAACGATAGAGAGATTGACGTGCATAAAACAGGCGCTTTTGCGCAAGCTGTAAAACTTCAGAACGGAGTAAATGAATTTAGAGTTTATTCTGGAAATATTCAAAAAACATATACAATTGAACGTCCTTATGTTGGAGGTGGAAATTGGAAACCTGCTCAAGTTGTAGATTTTGAATGTCCAAAAGTAATGGAAATTACAAGAGAAGGTGCACCTATCAGAACAACGGCAGTTCAATCAGGAATTAACAGACTTGCACACTATCAACGTGGAATGTTGTTGAAGGTTGACGGCGAAAAAGGTGATATGTACAGAGTTGCGCTTGCAAACAGCCAAAAGGCGTGGGTTGCCAAAAGTGATGTAAAACGCAAGTTGGTGGATTACGATAGAGCGTTTTTGTATGATTACCGTGAAAGAGAAACTGAAAACGACTATATTTATGAATTTGCATTGTCAAAACAAACCCCTTATTCAATAACAGAGGGTGAAACAATGGTTTTGAAAATTTATAATGTAGGTGGAAACGATAATAATACTGCTACTTTTAATATTAAATTGAATCAAATGCTAATGGGCTATGATTTACGCTATAAGGGCGATACTTTGGTTTTAAGTATTAAAAAAGAACCTAATTTGTCAAGAAAACATCCGTTGAAAAATGTTAGAATTGTAGTCGATGCAGGACATGGCGGAAAAGAATTAGGCGCTGTTGGTTGTTGCAGAAATTACGAAAAAGATTTCAACCTTTCTATTGCAAGATATTTAGAAAAAGAACTTCGTGCAATGGGTGCAACTGTTTACATGACAAGAAGTTACGATAAATACATGTCCTTGAATGATAGGGTTCGCTATACAAACGACAAAGAGGCTCAAATATTTGTAAGTATCCATGCAAACTCACTTCCAGATAGTATAAACCCAATGACAAGACGTGGCTCAAGCGTATTTTATTACTATGATGAAGCAAAACCTTTGTCTGATGCGATTATGAACTCTGTTGCAAATAAAATGCCTGTAAATAATGAAGGTGTAAAGCAAGCAAGTTTTGCAGTGGTTCGTAATACATCTGCGGTGAGTGTTTTGGTAGAAACAGCTTATGTAATTAATCCGTATGATAACGAATTATTGATGACAGATAAATTTAGGCAAGATTATGCAAAGGCGGTTGCTGACGGTATTAAAGATTATGTATGGCAATCTTCACGTATAAAAATGGCATGGCTTTCTCGCAACAAAATTAAATGCGAAAAAATGTCATAAATAGATGCATTGCTATAAGATGGCATTATTTATAATGAGTTACTCCACCTGTCGAATTGAGAAGGCTCTATATCTTTATATTAATAAAGTAGGTCAGGAATTGTCTAATAAAATTAATATAAGGAGTAAAAAATGAATACGGATATGTTTTGTTTTCAATGTGAACAGACTGTTGGAGGTCAAGGGTGTACAACAATGGGTGTGTGCGGAAAACGCGCAGATACTGCAAATTTACAAGATAAACTTACAAGTTCTTTGATAAAACTTGCAAACACTTGCGAAAAGAACGAAGAAAACACTAAACTCTTGATAGAAGGTCTTTTTACAACGGTTACAAATGTCAATTTTGATGATATTGAAATTCAAAAAATAATAGATAAGGTTATTGAAAAAAGCGGTAATCCAGACTTTGATGTTCAATCAATTTGGACATGTGATGAAGATAAAAGAAGCTTAAAATCCCTGATTTTGTTTGGCTTAAAGGGTATGGCAGCTTATGCTCACCATGCTTGGATACTTGGTTATAAAGATGAAAAGGTCAATTACTTTTTCTATGAAGCTTTGATAGCTGTTGCAAATGAGGATATAACAAACGATGAATTGCTTAAGCTTGTTTTAAAAACAGGAGATGTAAATTTTAAATGTATGGAAATGCTTGATAAAGCAAATACCCAAACTTATGGAAACCCTGAACCGACAAAAGTTTCAATGACGATAGAAAAAGGTCCTTTTATCGTAGTTTCAGGACATGACTTACACGATTTAGCTATGTTATTAGAACAAACAAAGGATATGGGGATTAATGTTTATACGCACGGTGAAATGTTACCATGTCATGCCTATCCTGAATTAAAAAAATATCCACATTTAAAAGGTAATTTCGGTACAGCGTGGCAAAATCAGCAAAAAGAATTTGCGAATATTTCAGCACCGATATTGTTTACAACAAACTGTATAATGCCTGTCCACGATAGTTATAAAGATAGAGTTTTTACAACTTCCGTTGTTGAATATCCAGAATGTGTGCATATTGGCGAAGATAAAGATTTTCGCTTAATAATTGAAAAAGCCTTAGAATTGGGTGGTTATAAGGAAGATAAACACATGAAAGGTATTAATGGCGGAGATACTTTGACTGTTGGCTTTGCTCATAAAACAGTACTTTCCGTTGCAGACAAATTAATTGAACTTGTTAAAGCGGGAAAAGTTAAACATATCTTTTTGATTGGCGGTTGTGACGGCGCAAAAACAGGTAGAAACTATTATACAGAGTTTGCCCAACTTACGCCAAAAGATACACTAATTTTGACACTTGCTTGCGGAAAATATCGTTTTAATGACCTTGATTTGGGTGAAATTGATGGCATTCCACGAATTTTGGATATGGGACAGTGTAATGATGCATATTCAGCAATTATGGTTGCATTTGAATTGGCTAAAGCGTTTAATTGCGGTATAAATGAACTTCCATTGTCGCTTATTCTGTCTTGGTATGAACAAAAAGCCGTTGCGGTTCTTTTGACTTTGCTGTACTTGGATTTTGAAAATATAAAACTTGGACCAACATTGCCAGCATTTGTATCGCCAAATGTTTTGAATATCTTGGTGGAAAAATTCAAAATCAAACCGATTACAACTCCAAAAGAAGACCTGAAGGAAATTTTAGGATAAATATAAAAAATAAATTTTACTCAGCAGGCGCGAGCGTACCGCTCGCGCCTTTATTTATTGCCATATCATATAAACAAACCTTCCGTCATACCGCACTTGTTGCGGTATCTTTTTAAAAATTTGTCCTTAAAAACACCAAACATTCAATTTTGTCCGTAAAATCACGTACGTAAAAATACGTACGCGTTTTTACCTACAGAGGTGATTATAATAAAACAAAGACGGTGCATTACACCGCCTTTGTTGTTTAAGTGACAGTAATAGTCTAGCGATTAAGCTTCGTCTAATGCTGCAACACCTGGTAATACTTTACCTTCGATAAATTCTAATGAAGCACCACCACCTGTTGATACGTGAGTGAAGTCTTCAGCTTTAAAGAATTTTTTAGCTGCAGAAACTGAGTCACCACCGCCAATTACTGATGTAGCGCCGTTTTTAGTGGCTTCAACGATATCTTTAAGGATTGATTTTGTACCTTCAGCAAATTTAGGGTTTTCAAATGCGCCTACAGGGCCGTTCATAAGGATTGTTTTAGAAGATTTGATAACTTCTGCAAATGCTTTTTGTGATTCAGGGCCTGCATCTACGCCTTCGAAACCGTCTGGAATGTTCTTGATTTCTACAACTTTGTTAGTTCCGTTGCCTGAAAAATCGTCTGTAACAAGAACATCAGTAGCCATAACTAGCTTAACGCCTTTATCAGCGGCTTTCTTTTCGATTGCTTTTGCAACTTCTAATTGGTCATCTTCGCAAATTGAGTTACCGATGTTGCCACCGTTAGCTTTCACGAATGTATAAGCCATACCGCCGCCAATAATCATATTATCAACCTTGTCTAATAAGTTTTCTAAAACACCAATTTTAGAAGAAACTTTAGCGCCGCCAACTACTGCTGTGAAAGGTCTTTCAGGGTTATCTAATGCTTGAGATAAGCATCTGATTTCTTTTTCCATTAACAAACCAGAAACTGCTGGTTTAAGGATTTTAGCTAATTTTGCAGTTGAAGTGTGGTTTCTGTGAGCAGCGCCAAATGCGTCGTTTACGTAGAAATCACCAAGTTTTGCAAGTTCTTCTGCAAATGTCATATCATCGTCTTTAGCTTCTTCAGCTTTGTAGTAACGGATGTTTTCTAATAAAGCAACTTGACCGTCTTTTAAATCTGCTAATTCTTTGTCAGCGCCTTCACCAACAGGTGATTTAACGAATTTAACGTCTTGACCAAGAACTTTTGACATATATTTAGCAACTGGTTCAAGTGATAAATCTTCTAATTTTTGACCTTCTTTAAGTTTTTGTGGTCTGCCCAAGTGAGCCATTAAGATGATTTTAGCACCTTTATCTTGTAAGAATTTTACTGTTGGTAAAATTGCTTGGATTCTAGTGTCGTCAGTAACGTTTTTGTCAGCGTCAAGAGGTACATTGATGTCTACTCTAACTAACGCTCTTTTGCCTTGAACGTCGCCTAAATCTTTGATTGATTTTTTCATTTTGTTAATCTCCTTTTATAAGTACAAAATTTATATTATTTCTTACATTCCTATTTTAATCGACACAAAATTTTAAGTAAAGTATTAATTTTTTTTCACATATATTGAATTTTTTTTTTAGTTTAAAGTACAATATACATAAAGTGTCGATAAATAGCATGGGAATTATGGAATGATGGACGATTTATTAACAGGATATAACTTTTACTCGAGCGGTCGAGATATGGAACTTATCACTAAAATTGTCGACACATTAAAAGATATTTTGGAATATGACAAAAAACAAGTAAAACCTTTATTTTTGCGCACTACAGACAACTTTATTATGAATATTGCACGCAAGGTTGTTGAAGAAAAGAAAAAGACTTTCTTGATTGGTATTACAGGCGAAAGTGCTTCTGGAAAGACTGTATTTGTTGATAATACTACACATGCTTGTGTTAAAGATTCCCATGATGGTATTTATACAGTAGTTAGACAAGATGATTATTACAAAGATACTTCAAAAGAATTGAAAGAAGCTGGAAGCTACGAAGAATTATTTAAAACTGGATTTAGCTTTGATACCCCTGATGTTATTGATTTACAGCTAATGAGAGAACATTTAATTGCACTAAAAGAAGGTAAGGAAATTACATCTCCACATTATAATTTTGTGACTTGTGAATCTACTCCAGATGGTGATGTTAAAAAACCAGCTAAAATCATCTTAACAGAAGGTTTGTATGTCCTAAACGAACAAGTGCGTGATATTATGGATGTAAAAGTTTATGTATTTACTCCATTGGAAGTTTTAAAAGACCGTTGGTACAAGCGCGCAGCAAGCAGAGGTAAAACAGGTGAAGCTGCAGATATGCAATTTAAAGATGTAAACAAAACAGCTCAACAATACATTAGACCTACATATCCGATTGCAGATGTAATTATTAATGGACTTGTATCTCAAGAATATATTGTAGAAATTACAGACAAAATTTTTGACTCAATAAAAGCTTTATTCTAAAAAAAAATCATATATTTTGACTATTTGAAATTTGTAAAAACATCATTATACTAAAACTATGAAACGTTTTTTGTTAACAATTTTAATGATTATGTTTTCAACTCTTACGGTAAATTCGCAAGAACTACTTTTGCGTGGGTATGACGGTATTGAATTGCCAGTTGGAACGTTAATTCAGGTAATTAATTTACAAGAATTTTCCACAAAATATTGTGATGAAACAACAAGAGTATCTTTTGTTGCAACAAATGATACATATATGCAAGAAATGGTTATAATCCCAAAGGGAACACGTTTTTATGGCATGATTGAAAAAATGAATGAGCCGATTGTCGGTACAAATGCCTCTATGGTAATAAAAATCACTAAAATGGTTTTGCCCGATGACTTTGAAATTCCTATGAAGGGGTATATTTACTCAACAAATAAAAACATAATAGGTGGTGGGTTAACAGAACCTGCGAGTTATGTGAAAGTTCCACATTATCAACAAGGTTTCGGAATTGGTACAAATAAATTTGTTCCTGGACCAGCAAGAAAAATGGGTGAACACCTTACTATTGCTGCTGGTGCAGACCTTATGATAGTGTTAACGAGTCCAGCATACATTACACATACCTTAACAAATTGACACGATTGAATAAAATAAATAAAATATCATTATCGTATATTTTATGAGGTAATGATATGAAAAAACAAATTAGCTTTCTTTTAATCGCAACATTTATTACGATGAATGCTTCATTTGCTGCATCAAATTTTCAGTATGATTCATCATCTCAAGTATATTCTGGACAACCATTAAAAGGTTCAGTTGTAAGTGTTCCTGCAGGTGCTGTTGTTTCTGCAGTAACTACAACAGAAATTGGTTCAGAAAACTTAGTAAAAGGTCAAGCTGTTCAATTAGCACTAGGGTCTGACTTTTATTATAATGGACAAATGATTGCTCCAGTAGGAAGTACTGTTTTCGGTACTGTTACAGAATTGTCAAAAGCAAAATATGGCGATATGAACGGTAGAGTTAAAATTTTGTTTACTCAAATAACAACTCCTTATGGTGTTCAAATTCCTATTTCAGGCGTAATCAAAACTAATGACGGTTCAGGTGTTCTAGTTGGCGGAACAAAAATGGACGTAACAAAAGAATATGCGAAAAATATGGCAGTAGGTACAGCCGCAGGTGCTTTATCAGGACTTGTATTTGGTGCATTAGCTGGCGGTGATGTAGGTCGTGGTGCAGCTTTAGGTACTGCTGTTGGTGCTGGAGGTGGCGCTGTTAAGGCTGCTGCTCAAAAAGGAAACCCTGTTTCTATTCCAGCAAATTCACGTGTAGATATTATTTTAAATCAGCCAATTACAGTAAATCCTTCAGCATATAGCTACGAGGATTAGAAGGTTAGGGAATAAATTATTTTATACTTTTTGCAAAAGTATGAAATAAAAAGTGGGATATCAAATGTCAATTCTAGGAAATATTAACAGTTTAATAGACGAAGATGATAACGAACAACAACATGGCTATACAACGCCAGCCGTTATCAAAGATAACAAAGACTATATTTCAATTAAGAAAGCCTTTGTTTTATCATTAATTTTGCACCCTGCAGTAGTTGGTGCAGTAGCTTTAATTGGTTTTATTTTAATGCTTTTAGGCATAAATTTATTTATGGCTGAAAGACCAAAACCAAAAATGAATGATATTGAGTTTGTTTTGGTTGATAGAGAAGCAACTCCGAGAAACATGAAAACGCCATACCGCTCAAATATGAACTCTCGTGGTGGTGGTATTAATGACCCTAAACGTAAGGTTTCAATGCCTTCTCCAAAACCTGCAAAAAATGCGAAACCAAAACAAGCATCTCCAGCTCCGAAAAAAGCTGTTAAAAAGGCTGTTACAAATCCAGCTCCAAAGAAAACGGTAAATAAAAAGGTTACAAAACCTCAAGCATCAGGCGGAACTAAGACTCCAGCTAAAAAGGTTTCATCACCAAGACCAGCGGCTCCAAGTGTTAGACCTTCAGCAACAAGACCAGCAGCTCCTAAGGTTACAACTACACCAAAAACTGCGTTTAATGTACCTGTTCCACCATCTCATACGACTGGTAAATACTCAACAGGTCCCGTAAGTGGAAGTGGTACAGCAAGAAAATCTGCTGGTGGTGGATATTCACCACATCCTTCATTAGCTCCTACGTACCACCCAGGCTCAGGTTCAGCATCTGGTTCAAGAACTGGCTCTTCATACGGTACAGGTTCTCATGGTTCTGGTGCAAGCAGAGGTGGTTCAGGAAGTTACGGTAACCCAAGTGGTGGTGGCGGAAGACCTGGTATAGACGCAATTGCGCAACCAGATTTTGGACCATACATGGCAGATTTACAACGTCGTATTAAAGCAAACTGGGATCCACCAAAAGGTAACGAAAGTAAACGTGTAGTGTTACTATTTAAAATTGCACGTGATGGAAGACTTTTATCAGTTAGAGTTTATAAAAGTTCAGGTTTAGCATCTGCTGATAACGCAGCATTGCAAGCAGTTAAATTGACTGCTCCATTCAGACCTCTACCAGTAAACTTTAAAGGTCCAAGTGTAGATATTCAATTTACATTCGATTACAACGTATTCGGTGCAAGTTACAGATAATAAGTAATAATTAGTTAGTACAAAAAAGATAAAGGACAAAAAACATGGAATTAATTTTACATTCAATTCAATTAGATTGGCCCGTTTTAACACCAATTTTAATCTGTTCAATTTTGGTTGTTACAGTGGCAATCAACAGATACTCTTTTTATGGCAAAAACAAAAGAGATGTAGTTCAGTTCATTCCTAAATTGCAAAAGGAATTGGCTAAAAACAACATGGCAGGCGCTCAAAATTTATCAATTCAATTGGGTGGTGTAATCGGTGAAGTTACAGAAGAAGCTGTTAGAATTTTCTCTGAACAAAAAGCTGGTTTCTCTCGTTCATTTGATATTGCAGCAGCTCTTGCTACAAGAAAGTTAGAAAATCATTTAACAGTTTTAGGTACAATCGGTGGTGTTGCTCCATTCTTAGGGTTGTTTGGTACTGTTGTTAGAATCTTGTACACATTCCAAGATTTGGCAACTCAAGGTAATCAATCTGCAGCAGTTGCAATGGGTATTGGTTCTGCCTTAATCGCTACTGCTTTCGGTTTAGGCGTTGCGATTGTTGCTGTTATCTTCTACAACTATTTCCAATCAGTTGTTAAACGTTATGAAGATGATTTCAACTTAATTAAATTATTATTCTTGAGCTTTGTTGACTCAAATGAAGAAACAACAGTTCAAACATCACAAAATATTGCTCTATAAGGATTACTAAACAATGGCAATGAAAACAAACAAGGGTAAAGAAGCTCTTTTTACTGAAATTAATATTACACCGCTAACGGATATTTTCTTGGTTCTACTTATCATCATGATGGTTGTAGCGCCTACTTTCCAATCAATGGATAACAGTATTAATATCCCAGAAATTAATAGCGGTATTTCAATTGAACAAAAGAATTGTACAGTTTCTGTTACAAAAGAAGGTTTGATGTACATTAATGGTAAAGAAACTTCTCCAAGTGCTTTAGCATCAGAGTTGTCAACACTACTTCCAACTTTAGAAAAGAAAGAAGTTGTTGTAAAAGCAGATACAGATGCTAAAAATTCCGTTGTTTTAAAAATTATGGATGCCGCTCAAGAAGCTGGCTATGAAAAGTTAATTGTAGCTGGTGAACCGTTGAGTAAAAAAGAACAAAATCAATTAAAAAATGATAGTATGTCATCAGATGAACTAGATATGCCAGCTTCAACACCTGCAGATATGGGTAGAACAAAAGTTCAAAGAAGTAGCATTCCAACAGATGACGAAGAATGGGTTGAATAATTATGGCTAGAAATAAACGTGATTGCTTTAATGAAATTAACATCACACCGTTGACAGATATTTTCTTGGTATTACTTATCATAATGATGGTTATTGCACCATTGTTGGATAGCCAAGGTCTTAATTTAACAGTTCCAGAAATTGTTAAGGAAGAAAATATCCAAAAAGATACTAAAATATTAAACGTTCAAGTTACTGATGATAACAAATATTACATCAACGACCAAGAAGTTGCTGAACAAGACTTAGAATCAGTTTTGAAAGATGCATCTAAAGATAAGCCTGATGGATTGTTGATTCAATCAGCTCCAAATTCAACTCATGGTGCAGTTGTAAAATTAATGGATAACGCTAGAAATTCAGGGATTACAAGTATTTCTGTAATGGAAGGCTAATTTTAAATTTTTGTCTAACAAAACGGCGCGGATTGCAAAGTAATCCGCGCCGTTTTTATATATTTTACTTAATTAAACAAGTTCCTTTTTCGTTGTGGTACTTAGTAGCTTTTTGAATAGCTCTATCCATAGAAAGTGTTATGTCATGTCTTGTTATGCTTTGAGAAAGTCCACTGAATAACTGCTCTCTAGCAATTTTTGCATTGTTAAATACAACTACAACGTGAATGTTATCTTCTTTAAGTCTTGAAATCATTGTTTCCAGTGCAAATGTTGCTGAAATATCCATTGATTTTATTTTTTGACAATCAATAATAATTGTTTCTTTGTTCAGTAAGGCTTCACTTCTTGCTAAAACAGTTGAAGCTGACCCGAAGAAGAACATTCCGTCAATGTGCAAAATACCAAGATATAATTTACAATCTCCGTCAAGATTAGGTATTTCGTGGTCATAAGTGTTAACTTTTAAGTCTTGAGTTGCTCTAACAGCAAATAATACGGCAGAAAGAACTATACCAACACCAACAGCAAAGATTAAATCATCGATTACTGTAAGTACAAATACAGTTGCCATAACTAAAATATCAGCTTTTGATGAATGTGCGATTACTTTTAAATATTTATAATCAATAATATCAACCCCAACCTTGATAAGGATTGCAGCAAGTACAGCAAGAGGAATTTGTGATGCAAAAGGTGCTAAAAATAGCACTACACAGATTAAAAAGATTGAATGTACAATCCCTGAAAGTCTGCCAGTAGCGCCACTATTGATATTGATCAAAGTTCTCATTGTAGCACCTGCACCTGCTAAACCACCAAACATGCCAGCTAAAGCGTTTCCGATGCCTTGTCCTACAAGTTCTTGGTTAGAATTGTGCTTCGTGTTTGTGATTGAATCAACAACTAAACAAGTTAGCAAGGAGTCGATTGAACCAAGTATTGCAAGAGTTACAGCGAGTGGTAAAATTGTTTGAAAATCATGAAATGAAATCATACCTAATTCAAAATGAGGTAATCCTAAAGGAATTTCACCTATAGTTTTTACATCAAAATGAAAAGCAATAGTAACAACTGTTCCAATAACAAGTGCTAAAAGTGAAGTTGGACAGTATTTTGCAATCTTTTTAGGTGTTAAAAAAATTACAGCTAAAGCGATTAAACTTAAGATAATTGCAGGATATGAAATTTCGGATAAATGTTTAAATACTTGAAAAATTTGTTCAATTGGTGTTCCACTTGCTTCAAGTCCTAAAAAGGGAGCTAGTTGGAGTAAAATAATGATAACCCCAATACCGCACATAAACCCAGATACTACTGGATATGGCACAAAGTGAATTAATTTTGCAACTCCTGTAAAAGATAAGCAGATTTGAACCAAGCCTGCTAAAAAAATTGCAGTAAAGATAACTTTTGGATTGTTAGGATATGTTAATACAAGTGATGCGATAACCACTGTCATTGGTCCTGTTGGTCCTGAGATTTGAGTGGCAGTTCCTCCGAATATTGAAGCAAAAAGTCCGACTATGATTGCACCCCATAGTCCTGCTGCTGCTCCGAGTCCACTGGCTACGCCAAAGGCTAAGGCTAAAGGTAACGCAATTACACCAGCTGTAATGCCTCCAAAAAGATTACCTTTTAAATTTGTAAACATCGTTGTCTTAGTCATTGTAACCTCTTTCTTAAAATGATAAAATTATGTTTAATAATTATAATATATATTTATAAGAAAGGATATAATATTCATGAACGATATTCAAAAACAAGAAATTCAGCGATTAATGGACGGTAATGAGCGCTTTGTGAAAGGCGAATGCTCTTGTCATACACGTAACCTTGAAACTCTAAAACAATTTATGACACATCAAGAGCCTAAAACTATTATTTTAAGTTGTTCTGATTCTCGTGTAATACCTGAAGTTATTTTTGATTGTGGAATTGGCGAACTTTTTGTTGTTAGAACTGCTGGTGCAACAATTGGTTTAACTTTTGATATCTTAGAAAGTATCGAATTTGGTGTTTCTAAACTTAAAGCACCTCTTCTAATTCTTTTAGGACACGACGATTGTGGTGTTACAAAATACGCAAAAGACTATTACTCTGAAAATAAGGAGTCTTACACTTCAATAATGAGTAACTTATGTCCTATTGTTGAAGAGCAAGGTCATTTACATTACGATGAAATTACAAAAATGCATACTCAGACTTTGATAAAATTATTGAAAGAACGCTCTATGATAATTAACGAAGCAGTTTCTAGTGGAAATTTAGAAATTATTGGTGCGCATTTCCATTTTGATACAGGAAAAATTAATTTACTCTAAATTTTTTCTGTGTTATAAATAAAATGTACACAGACGAAATAATGGAAGAATTGGAATTATGGACATAGAAAAATTACGCAATATTGCGATTATTGCACACGTTGACCACGGTAAAACTTCAATGGTAGATTGTATGTTGAAACAAAGTGGCGTATTCAGAGAAAACCAAGAAGTTCAAGCGTGCGTTTTGGACTCAAACGATTTGGAAAGAGAACGTGGTATTACAATTCTTTCTAAAAATATTTCAGTAGATTACAAAGGTTATCACATCAATGTTGTAGATACTCCAGGTCACGCGGACTTCGGTGGTGAAGTAGAACGTGTTTTAGGTATGGTTGATGGTGCTTTGTTAATTGTTGATGCGGCCGAAGGTCCAATGCCTCAAACAAGATTTGTACTTTCAAAAGCATTAGAATTAGGTTTGAAAATTATTGTTGTAATCAACAAAATTGATAAACCTGCTGCAGAACCTGATTTAGCTTTAGACAAAGTTTTTGATTTGTTTACAGAATTGACAGATAACGAAGAATTAATTGATTTTCCAATTATTTATGCAAGTTCATTACAAGGTTTTGCTAAAAAAGAATTGGAAGACGAAAGTGATAATATTGCACCTTTAATGGACTGCATTATTGAAAATATCAAACATCCAGAAGGTGATGCTAATGCAAACCTTCAATTTCACGTAACTACATTGGATTACAATGATTACGTTGGTCGTATCGCAATCGGTAGAATCAAAAACGGTCACTTGAAATCTCAAGAAACATTGTCTTTGATTAAGGCTGACGGTTCTGTTCAAAGATGCAAAATTACAAAATTATTTGGTTTCCATGATTTAGGTCGTGTAGAAATCGAAGAAGCATCAGCAGGTGATATTGTTGGTATTGCTGGTTTCCCTGATGTTCAAATTGGTGAAACTATTTCATCTCTGGATAATCCTCAGGCGTTACCATTAATTCACATTGACGAACCTACATTACAAATGAACTTCTCTGTAAATGACAGCCCTTATGCTGGTCAAGAAGGTAAATTTGTAACTTCTCGCCAATTGAGAAAAAGATTATATGACGAATTAGAAAAAAATGTTAGTATGAGAGTTGAAGATACTGAAAATACTGACAAATGGGTTGTTTCAGGACGTGGTGAATTACACTTAAGTATTTTAATTGAAACAATGCGCCGTGAAGGTTACGAATTCCAAGTGTCTAAACCCGAAGTTATTTATAAAACTATTGACGGTGTTCAAATGGAACCTTATGAAAACTTGTTCCTTGATGTTCCTGACGAATGCACAGGTTCTTGTATTGAACGTTTAGCTGGCAGAAAAGCTCAAATGTTAGATATGCAATCAACAGGTGTTCGTTCAAAATTAGAATTTGTAATTCCTGCAAGAGGTTTAATCGGATTTAAAGGTGAATTTATTAGACTTACTAGAGGTGAAGGTATTATGTACCACACGTTTAATAAATATGATACTCTAGCGGGTGATATTCCAAAACAAAGAATGGGCTCTCTAATCGCTTGGGAACAAGGTGAGGCCGTTCCTTACGCATTAGACCAATTTGCAGATAGAGGTACTTTCTTTATCACTCCAAAAACTAAAGTTTACAAAGGAATGATTGTTGGTGAAGGTAATAGAGCACAAGACGTTGCTGTAAACGTATGTAAAACTAAGAAATTGACTAACATGCGTACATCAACTGCGGATGCAATGGTTGTTTTAAAAGCTCCAAAACTTCTATCTTTGGAAGAAGCTCTTGATTATATTGCAGATGATGAATTGGCAGAAATCACACCAGAAAGCATTAGATTAAGAAAAGCTGATTTAACAAGAACAAGATTTAACTAATTTAAACAAGTATGATTAGAACAATAATCGCGTTATTTTTAAGAATAGTATCAAATCCTTTAGCAAACGTATATCAAAAGAAAATTTGTGAAACAAATTCTTCTTTAATTTGCAATTTTTATACATACTTTATTCTAGGAATTTTGTGCGTACCGTTTGCATTAAATGTTGATTGGATTAGTTTACCAAAAGAGTTTTGGTTCTTTTCAATAACGGCTGGTTTGTTGTGTTCAGTAGGTAACGCCTGTTTAGTGAAAGCGTTGCAAATAGGTGAATTATCTGTTTTAGGACCGATTAACTCTTACAAATCAGTTGTCGGAATGATTATCGCAATATTTATTTTGCACGAAATACCAAGTTTGTTTGGTGTTTTAGGTGTTGTTTTAATCATTTTGGGTAGTTGGTTTGTGTTTGACACTCAAGCAGAAGGCTTTTCTTTTGCTTTATTTAAAAGAAAAGATATTTTACTAAGATTTACAGCTCTTATTTT
>CALBKW010000006.1 GCA_937895785.1 uncultured Candidatus Melainabacteria bacterium
AGATATTATTCAATTGTCCTATTAATCTGCTATGTTTATCTGCAAAATCATTACCTCTTGCTTCAATAGCTAGTTTTAAGATTTCAGGTAAATCGATTGCTTCTAATGATTTAAAATTATTAGGTAATCTTAAAGACCAGTTTGCATCACCTGAAGTTCCAGGAACATTATAAACTTCTTTTAATTGGAAGTAATCAGTAAAGAAGATTTGAATATTTTGAGCTTTTGATGCAAAGATTTCTACTAATTTAGTTTTTGCTAATAATTCTGCATCTTGTGTTAATTTAACTATAATGTCATCTTTGTTGTCAGCATCTTTAAATAAATCTTCTACTAACGCTTTTGCATGTAAGTATCCTTCGTGAGTATTAATTAAAGAATCTGCCCACATTCTAATAGGTTGGTTATCATGAGTACCTACCATTGCCCAGCATTTTTCAGGAATATTTTTACATCTGTATTCATGGTCTTCTTTTTCTGGCACTACGAACTGAGTCAAACGCATACCTAATAAACCATATTGTTTTAACACTGCTGCTACTGGATTTGTTAAAGTACCTAAGTCTTCACAAACAATAGCGTTTTTGTTTAGACCTTCTTCCTTTGCTGCTGCAATAACAATTTTTTCAATTAATCTTGCATACATCTTAACTTGGTCTTTTGTTAAGTTTTTAACTCTTTGTTCTTTATCTGCAGGAACTTCTAAATTTAGATTGTCTTTTGTAATTACTGCAAATTTTGATAAAAATTCATGTTCTGGAGAAGAATACAATCTTCCTGCACCTTCTTCAATTTTCGGATTTCTGCCAGCTTTGTATACCCAAGGATCAATTAAACCAACAATGTGGTCAATTCTCACCCCACCTTGATTTTCACGGAACATTTTTTTGAATAGTTCTTTCATTAATTTTCCGCCCTTGCCTAATGAACCATCTTCATTAAACATCATTTCAGGATTCATTACAGGAAATCCCCAAGCTTGACCATTAGCTGAAAAATAATCAGGAGGACAACCTAAACACCATCCGTCTAAGAAATATTGTTTGTATGCCCAAATATCTCTGTCAGAGAAAGCAACTTGTCTGTCAGCAATCATCTTAATTTTCTTTTTTGCAACATAAGCTTTTGTTTCGTCTGATTGGTAGCTCAAAACGAATTGACAGAATTTGTAGAAATCAATTTCTCTTTCATATTTCTTTTCAATTTCGTCGATTCTCGTAGCATAAGCCATTCTTTCTTCAATTGTTTTTGGATCAAATAAGTTTTTATCAGTTTCTGATTTCCATAATGGCCAATAATCGTTTTCATGTTCTACCGATAAAGCTTGATATAAAGCATCTTTATCTAACCATTTTGCATTATCATGTTTATAAATATCAAACTGTTTTCTACGTTTTTTTAGTTTTTCGCTTCTTAAGAAATTTTCATAAGCTTCATTTAAAGCTTCATCATGCTTTTTGTAAGCGTATGAAAACGCTGTTTTATTAACGTTTTTGTTAGGATTTTCGTTTACAATTGAATTAAATGTATTATCTGAAAGAATATTATCCCATTCCTCAGTAGTTAAAGCTTTTAAATCAATAAAAAGAGGGTTACCAGAGAAAATTGTACTTGTATAAGGTGAACTATCACAAGATTTCAATTTGCCATTTGGACCTAATTGAATTGATGTGAATGTACCTGCAATGTAGTCAATTAAACTCTTGGCACCATTTGTGTTGTATGAACCATAAGCAGTATCTTCTGATTCTAAATCTGGAAAACTACTACCATGAACAATTAAAGAAAGTTGTTTTTTACCTAAAACTTTCAATGCATCTTTTATAACTTTTTCCGGTTTTTTTTCTAAAAATCCCATAATTTGCTCCTTTTCATAATCTCTTATATAATTTTATCATGTTCAACAAAAATGGACATTAATTGTAACTATATTTTAAAAGAGATTTAATTGAGGAACATCAGGCTCGTTTGTTTGAGCTTTTTTAGTAGCCAAGTTTTTTGAATGATTTTTTTGTAATTTATGCATTAATTCATTAGAACGTTCCAACACAGGGTGAGGCAAGCCAGCCATTTTGGCTACTTGGATACCATAACTCTTACTTGCACCACCTTGAACAATTTTTCTCAAAAATACAATCTCGCCATTGTCTTCTGAAATTGTAATTCTATAATTTTTAATCTGAGGATAAGACTGAGTCATAACATTTAACTCATGGTAGTGGGTTGCAAAAATACAACGAGCTTTAATTTTTGTAGCGATGAACTCCGCAACAGCCCAAGCTATAGCAACACCATCGTAAGTACTAGTTCCTCGACCAATTTCATCTAATAAAATCAAACTTTTTTCAGTCGCTGAGTTCAAAATATATGCAGTTTCAATCATTTCTACCATAAATGTTGATTGACCTAGAGTTAAATCATCCGATGCACCAACACGAGTAAAAATCTTATCCACAACACCCAATTTTGCACTTGTTGCAGGAACATAAGAACCTATCTGAGCCATTAATGCAATTAATGCATTTTGACGCATAAATGTTGATTTACCAGCCATGTTTGGACCTGTTAAAATCATAAATTGAGTTTTAGAACTTGAATCAGCCTCTAATTCTAAATCATTTGCAACGTATTCGCCTAATGGTAAAATCAATTCTAGCACTGGATGACGACCATTTTTAATGATAAAATCATTACTTTCGTCAACCTCTGGACAAACATAATTATTTTCCAAAGCTGTTACGGCAAACGAATTTAAAACATCAAGTGTTGCAACACTTTCAGATAATATTCTAACTTTTGATACAAACTCTTTTGAATAATCTTTAAAATCTGTATATAGCTTGTATTCAAGTTCACGAGCTTTGTATTGAGCATTCAAGACTTCATCTTCGTGTTTTTTAAGCTCTTCGGTAATAAATCTTTCTCCACCTGTAAGAGTTTGTTTTCTGATATAAGTTTCAGGAACCATATTTAAGTTTGAATTTGTAACCTCAATAAAGTAGCCAAAGACTTTATTATAACCAATTTTTAAGTTTTTAATTCCTGTTCTTTCTTTTTCATCTTCTTCAAATTGCCTTAACCAATTTTCACCGCCAGTTAACAAATCATTTAGGTAATCTAGTTCTCCGCTTACACCAGCCTTAATAATTCCACCTTCTTTTAGTAACATTGGTGGGTTTTCTTGAATTGTTCGTTCTATAATATCAGCAAAATCAGTCAATTCTTGAGCAAAAGCCTTAACTTCGTCAAATAAATCGGTATCTAAAGAATTAACTAGTTCCAAAATTTCAGGTAATCTTTGTAAAGAAACCTTCAAACTAATAAAATCTCTAGGACTTACAGAACCATTACTCAAACGTGTTGCTAAACGTTGGATATCGTAAATTTGTTCTAAAATTTCATTCAAACCTGAACGAGTTTCTTCTAAATCAATTAATTGTTGAACAAAACTTTGACGTTTTTGAATGGCGCTAACATCCTTTAATGGTTGACAAATCCAAGAACGTAGAAGTCTTGCACCCATATTGGTTTGTGACTTATCAATAGCCCACAAGAGCGAACCATATTTATTTTTTTCACGTAAGGTTTCTACTAATTCCAAATTTTTACGTGTATTTGCATCTATTAACACATACTCTGATAAAACATAACTTTCAATTGTTTCAAATTTGGGAAAGTTATCTTTTAAATTTTCCCAAATATACCCTAAAACTGCGGCTGCCGCTCTAAAACCTAACTTACAATTGTCATAACCTAAGCCCTCTAAAGTTTGCAATTTTAGCGCGGCTTTCAAGTTATTTTTTGCAAAATTTTCACCAAATACTGATTGCGGAACTTTTGAACAATTATAATTAGCTGTAATTTCTTCAGGTAAATCTACTGATTCTTCAGGGACAATTTGAAATGGCATCAATTTTTGTTGTTTTGATGGGGCAATAATTTCAGATGGATTAATTCTTGCCAATTCTGATAAAATCAAATTATAAGGGGCTTGAGATACTTTAAACTCTCCTGTTGAAATATCTGTGTACGCAAATCCATAATTGTCAGACTTTTCATCCTTAAACATTGCACAGATATAGTTATTTTTGTTTTTATCCAACAAATTACTTTCTGTAATCGTTCCTGCCGTTATAACTCTCGTTACACCACGTTTTACAATACCTTTTGCAAACTTAGGATCTTCCAATTGCTCACAAACTGCAACTTTAATATTTTTTTGTACAAGTTTTTCTAAATAACCGTCTAAAGCCTTTGCTGGAATACCTGCTAGAGGAATTTTACCCAATACATTGCCACAATCACGAGCTGTAAGAGTAATTTCCAACTCTTTTGACATGCGAACAGCATCTTCAAAGAATGTTTCGTAAAAATCACCCATTCTGTAAAGTAATATTGAATCTTGATATTCCTTCTTTGTTTGCAAATATTGCTGCATTGCAGGAGTTGCATCTTCAACATTTACATCTTTTGTGTTAATTCGGTTGATTTCTAGTGTAGTCATGAATTATAATCCCTATAGGAACATGTTAAATTAAAGGTAAAAGAATTTCAATATGGGTTGTATTAGAAAAATATTTCAAATATTAATTCTAGCGCTTGCACTTGTTGGCTTTACATCAATTGGAGGCAAAGATTTTCTTGTGCAACAATATGAAAATTATTTTGGAAACTCAAAAGAATCTACTATGGAAAGAGCAAGCAAATTAGGTGATTTTTCGGCTCTTTCTGACGAATTTGAAATTGATAAAGCCGCCAGTGCCTTTGGTTACAAAGGAGTTCTTGCTGAACACAATGCAACTGGTCAAAAAATGCTAATCATAGATTCTGGCAAAAAGCCTATTTTAACCGAAGATGACTTTGAAAACGACAGAGTCGAAGAAAAAATCAATGCACTAATTAGAAAATTCAAATATCAATCTCTACAAGTTGATGATTTCACAATTACTAAAAGAGGCACTATGAACGCTTATGGCGAAAAAGTACCTTACGTAAAATTTACAGCAAAAATTAACAAACTTCCTCTTGGCACCGTTGGGGGAGTAATCTCTGCAATAGACGTTACTCCAGATGAGTCAAGAACCTTGATATCACTAAATGAGAATAAAAAATATTCACAACTTATTACAAATGAATTTTTTAGCAAGGTTAAATTAAATAATAAAAAATAAACTATACAAAAAAGGCGGGTTACGTAAAACGTAACCCGCCTTTCTATAAACTTAATCATGCATATTCGGTAATTGTGGCTTTCTACCGCATGACTTGTCTTCGTCACAGAAACCTAAACGCTCACATTTTGGTACTAGGTATTCTTTTAACCAAGGTTCTTTTTCTGTTAGAGCATCACACATGCCCTTTACTAACATCCTAATTTCATATTGAGCACGAGTGCAAAGTCTTAAGTTTGCAACATGTATTAATTCCCTTAAGTTTGTTGAAACAACCATTGATGTGGAACAAGCATTTGGCAATACAGCTCTTGCATCTTCTGCGGGGATACCAGCTTCTGTAAATTCTAAATATTTTTTAGAAATTTCGCCCATAAAATCAACAAATTTTTGTCTTAACTCATCGTTTTTTTCAATAGTTTGCGGAATTAAAAAGTCAAATTGTCCCTTTTCTTTCACGTATCTTTGTGATTTTTGAGAGAATGACATGTGTCTATGTCTTACTAGTTGATGGGTGCAAGCCCTTGATATGTTTGAGATTGCAAAACTAACTTGAATATGCTCAATAGTTGAATAATGTCCAGAACCGATTACACGTTTAATCAAAGACATCATTTTTTCTTCATCAACATCTTTATCAAAAATGTTTAAAGGTGTATCAGCACTGTAACATGTTCTACATGCTGTATATATTGTTTTAATCATATTATCAGGTTTTGAAATCAATTTAACCTGAGGTTTATTGTCGTTCATAAAATCTCCTCAATTGTGTACAAAAAAATTATATCCCATGACTAAACATGAGATATAATTTTTAAAATTTCTTAAAGATAAGTACAAACTACTTTTTGTTGCCGTATCTTTTATTAAATCTTTCAACTCTACCTTCTGAGTCAAGAATTTTTTGTTGACCAGTGTAGAATGGGTGGCAAGCTGAACAAATTTCAACCGTAATGTTTTCATCTACTGAACCAGTTTCGATTTCGTTACCACATACACATTTAATTGTACATTTTTTATAATCTGGGTGAATACCTTGTTTCATAATTTACCTCACTTTTGTCCTTACTGACATTATATTATAACGCTAAAATTAATAAATCAAGTACCCTGTAATAAATAGTTATAATATTAAAGTTAACATTTGTTAATAATTAAATTTTCCAAAAGGCAATTTTTTTGAGAAGAAATACTTTATATAAGTACGAGAGATAATTAAG
>CALBKW010000007.1 GCA_937895785.1 uncultured Candidatus Melainabacteria bacterium
AAACTTAATATATAAAAATAGACCCTTAATTCTATTGATTAAGAGCCTATTTTTTATTTTTTATTACTTTATCGATTAAGCTAAACCGAATTGAGGAGCGATGTTTTTAGCTTCTTGTTGTTCACCTTGTTTAACTGCGTTGTATTCGTTAGATAAAACTTGAACTTCTGATTCTAAAGCTTGTTTTCTCATATCTAATTGTTGTTGTTGAGCTTGTAATTTAGCACCTTGTGCTTTGTTCATTGCTGTGAAAATGCTATCTGTAACTGATGTAACTGCTTGAGTTAAAACTGCTGCACCTTGAGAAGCAACTCTGCAAGCTTCTTGCGCTTTTGTCATTTCTTCTGAAGTTAAACCAGAATAGTTACCGCCCATAATTTGTTTTGCTTTGTCAGCATCGAAAGCTGCTGTTAAAGCTTGTAAAGTTTGTTGACCTTGGAAACCTGATGTGAAAACGCTTGTCATTTGTTTAGCGTTTGTCATGTTTTGTTGGAAGTCAGCAACTTTTTTTGTAGCTTCGTTATATTGTTGAGTGATTAAATCTAATTCGTAGTTCTTAGCATTTAATTCTCTTCTGATTTGAATTTTTCTTGATGCAAATAATAAGAAACTCATTTTTTAATCCTCTTTATCTCTCGTACTTATATAAAGTATTTTTTTCTGAAATAATTGCCTTTTTTATTCCATTTTAGTTTACAAAACTTAATATATAAAAATAGACCCTTAATTCTATTGATTAAGAGCCTATTTTTTTATTTTTTAAATTAATTTATTAATTATAACAATCGTTTTAAATCTTCAGGTCTTGTTGAACGAGATAATGCATCTTCTAATGAAACTTGGCGGCTTACATATAAAGATTTTAATGCCATTTCAAGAGTTTGCATACCCAAACCTGAATTTGTTTGCAATGCTGAATAAATTTGAGCTGCTTTTGATTCACGAATTAAGTTTGCAATGGCTGGTGTAACCAACATAATTTCTTGAGCCATTACACGACCTTTTTTAGTACCATCAGCTTGTAATCTTGGTAACAATGTTTGAGCAAATACTGCAGCTAATGAAGATGACAATTGTACACGAATTTGTTGTTGTTGTCCTTCAGGGAATACGTCAATAATACGGTCAATTGTTTGTGAAGCAGAAGAGGTGTGAAGTGTCCCAAACCCCAAGTGTCCAGTTTCTGCTGCTGTCAACGCTAACGAAATAGTTTCTTGGTCACGCATCTCACCTACCAGAATAATGTCTGGGTCTTCACGAAGTGCTGATCTTAACGCATTTGCAAATGAACGAGTATCTTGACCTAATTCACGTTGGTGAACCACTGATTTTTTAGACTGATGCACAAATTCTATCGGGTCTTCAATTGTCAAAATATGTTCAGAACGAGTAGAATTGATGTGATCAATCATAGAGGCCAATGTTGTTGACTTACCAGAACCAGTAGGACCAGTTACTAAGATTAAACCTCTAGGTCTTTCTGCTGTTTTTCTAACAATATCAGGTAAACCAAGAGTTTCAAAAGCAGGTACAATACTTGAAATTGTACGGAATGCTGCTGCAAAATTACCTTTATCTTTGTATATATTAACCCTAAAACGGCTTAAACCTTGAACACCATAAGAGAAATCTAGTTCCCAGTCTTGTTCAAGTTTTCTTCTTTGTTCATTTGATAACATTGGAAATAATAATGTTTCAACGTCATCGGCTGATAATGGGGGCCTATCTGTTCTGATTAATTTACCGTCAACACGGATTACTGGTGGTAAATTAGCTGAAATATGCAAGTCACTTGCTTTACTTTGAACAGTTAACTCTAAAAGTTCTTCGATTAACATTAATGTCCTACCTCTAAATAATTATAATTAAATATTACAATAAAAAGATTGAATGTAAATACTTTTACAATTAAAATTTTCTGATATAATTTTAATATGAAATATAGAGAAAACGTTAGAAACTTTTGTATAATTGCACATATTGACCATGGTAAATCTACATTAGCTGATAGATTATTAGAGGCTACTGATACTATTGCCAAAAGAGATATGCAAAATCAACTTTTAGATTCAATGGATATTGAGCGAGAACGCGGAATAACTATTAAGTTAAATACTGCGAGGATGAAATATTCAGCTAAGGATGGTAAAAACTATGAATTAAATCTTATTGATACCCCAGGACACGTTGATTTTACTTATGAGGTTTCACGTTCATTGGCGGCTTGCGAAGGTGCATTACTTATTGTTGATGCTACACAAGGTGTTGAAGCTCAAACTCTTGCTAATGTTTACTTAGCAGCAGAACAAAATCTTGAAATAATACCAGTTATTAACAAAATTGATTTACCATCAGCAGATGTAGAAAGAGTAAAAGCTGAAATTGAAGAGGTACTTGGTATTGATGCTTCACTTGCAATTCCTGTAAGTGCTAAAACTGGCGAAGGTATTGATAAGGTATTAGAAGCTATTGTAGAGTTAGTTCCACCACCTGTAGACACCTCAGAAAAACCTCTAAGAGCATTGGTTTTTGATAGCGCTTATGATCCGTATTTAGGCACTGTGTGTCTATTTAAAATTATGGATGGTTCAATCAAAACTTCTGATAAAATTAGATTTATGGCATCTGGAAAAGAGTACGATGTTGTTGAATTAGGCTATTTAACTCCTACAAGGGTTCCTTGTGAAAGCTTAACATGCGGGGATGTAGGTTATTTTGCAGGTTCAATAAAAGAAATTACTCGATTTGTCGGTGATACTATTACTACTTGCGAAAATCCAGCATCAGAGCCATTACCTGGTTATCAAGAAGCATTACCAATGGTATTTTCAGGTCTATATCCAGTAGACAACGAAGATTATCATGATTTAAAAGAAGCATTAGAAAAGTTGAAACTTTCTGATAGCAGTATTACATTTGAGCCTGAAACATCTAGTGCTTTAGGTTTTGGCTTTAGATGTGGCTTTTTAGGTATGTTACACATGGAAATTGCTCAAGAACGTTTAGAACGTGAGTACAATTTATCTCTAGTAACAACTGCTCCTTCCGTTGTTTATCACGTACACACAACTACAGGTGAGGTGCTATCAATAGATAATCCAGCAAACTTACCACCTGCAGCACAGCGAGAATATATCGAAGAACCTTATGTTAAAGTTGATATTATAACTCCAAATGAATTTGTCGGTACGTTAATGGATTTAAATCAATCAAAACGTGGTATTTTTATTAATATGACCTACATTGACAAGCTACGTGTAAACTTAGAATATCACGTTCCATTAAGTGAGGTTATTACAGACTTTTATGACCAATTAAAATCAAGAACTAAAGGTTATGCAAGTATGGATTACGAATTTTGCGATTACAAACGTTCTGATTTAGTAAAACTGGATGTAATGTTAGCAGGAGAAATTGTAGATGCTTTATCTGTAATTTGTCACAAAGATAGCGCATTTTACATTGGGCAAAAACTTACTGAAAAATTGAAAACAATTATTCCTCGACAATTATTTGAAGTACCTATTCAAGCTGCAATTGGAGGAAGAGTAATAGCAAGAACAAATATTAAAGCACTTAGAAAAAGTGTATTAGATAAGTGCTATGGTGGTGACATTACACGTAAACGTAAACTACTTGAAAAACAAAAACGTGGTAAAAAACGTATGAAAGCCGTTGGTAAAGTTGAAGTTCCTCAAGAAGCATTTATGGCTGTTCTTAGTCTTAATGACGAAGCTAATTAAACATTTAGTTTATATCCACCACCATAAATTGTTTCAATGTACTTTTTTCCATTTGAAATTTTTTCTATTTTTGTGCGTAGATGGCGAATATGAACTCTAATTGTTTCGACATCATCATCAGGTGAATATCCCCAAACATCTTTTAACAATTTTGAAGATGAAACCATATTCCCATGGTTTTGAAACAAAATATTAAAAATATCAAATTCAATAGGGGTTAATTTTGCTAT
>CALBKW010000008.1 GCA_937895785.1 uncultured Candidatus Melainabacteria bacterium
TGACTCCGTCTGACATAATGGAAGTTGCAAACAAATATTTCAATAACAATTACGCGGAATCAATTGTTGATAAGGCTAAATAATGGATAGTGAACAAGTTGAAAAAATCCGACAAGCCGTAGAAATTGAAGAAAAATATGGTTATATTGATATTCAAGGTCGTACAAAACCGTTCTCAAAGTTTATCAAGTCGGAGATTAAAGCTGAATATAAGAAAACTAAAAGCCCAAAATGGCAAGTGCTAATTGAGGCTTTTGAACGCTACCCAATGGAATCGATGCCTATTAGACGAAAAATTTTAACTCGATTTCGTGCAGTAATGCATCAAGAACTTAATCCAAAAACTGAAGAAAAAAATGTTAATATAGAGAAGAAATTGCCAAATGAATGCGATGTAACCTATGTTAAAGGTGTAGGTCCTAAAGTAGGATATTTGTTAAATAAGTTAAATGTATATACTGCAAATGATTTGTTATATTATTTTCCCAAACGACATATAGATTATTCGGGAAGAACTATGATAAACTCTCTTAAAGAGGGCGAAACAACAACAATCTTTGGATATATAAAATCTTCTCAAGCATTTACTACTAAAAATAATCTTGGTGTTGTAAAAGTTAAAATAGCAGACGAAAGTGGTGCTATAGAATTAAGTTTCTTTCAAGCAAAATCTAATAGATTTATTTTAGAACGCACAAAAGCACAGTTTCCTGTAGGTGCAGGAATTATGGTGTCAGGTGAAGTTAAATTAAACAAGTTTAATATGCAACTTACAATTGACAAACCATCTTATTCTATTATTGCAGATGATATTTTTGATAATTCAAATTTAAATCTAGGGCGAATAGTTCCGGTTTATCCGTTGAGTGAAAATTTGAATATGAAAACTTTACGCAGAGCTATTTATAATGCTTTAAATATGTTTAAATATACTATTAAGACAGTTATTCCCGATTATTTGCGTAATAAATATAACATTATGGATAAAGCAGATGCAGTTATGCAAATGCATTTTCCTGAAACAATAGAGAAACTTGAGCAGGCAAGATTCTCGCTTGTGTTTGAGGAGTTTTTTATATCTCAAGTAAAGTTAGCACTATTGCGAGAACAAAATAAGAACAAGCATAACTCAGTTCATTTTAAAGTTGATGAAAATGGGCTTGTGATGAATTTTATTAAAGGTTTGCCATTTACATTGACTCACGCACAAATGAACGCTGTAAACGAAATATTAAACGATTTGCAATCAGATGAACCTATGCAAAGACTTTTACAAGGTGATGTAGGTAGTGGCAAGACTGTTGTTGCTTGTATAATGCTTCTTGCTGCTGTTGAATGCGGTTATCAGGGTGCATTAATGGCTCCTACTGAAATTCTTGCTCAACAACACTATAATAATTTGGTAAATTGGTTAACCCCTTTAGGTTTACATGTTGGACTATTTTTAGGTTCAAATCGCAAAAAAGTTCGTGAAATGATGGAGACGGATATTAGAAATGGTCAAACCCATATCGCTGTCGGAACTCACGCACTAATTCAAGACAATGTAGAGTTTGCTAATTTAGGAGCTATTGTAATTGATGAACAACATCGTTTTGGTGTAAAACAACGTTTAAACTTACGCAAAAAGGCTCAATCGCCGCAAGTTTTGACAATGACAGCAACTCCAATTCCTAGAACATTAGCATTATCAGTTCATGGTGATATGGATTTGACAATTATTGATGAGCTTCCAAAAGGTAGAAAGCCAATTAAAACAGCTTTGTGTAATTCTAAAAAGCAAATTTATAATTTGCTAAGACGAGAAATTAATGCTGGTCGTCAAGCTTACGTTGTTTATCCACTAATTGAAGAAAGTGAAACTCTATCAGCAAAAGCCGCAACTATTGAGGCAGAAAATCTACAACAAAATGTATTTCCAGAATATAAAATAGGACTTTTGCATGGTAAATTAAAAAATGATGAAAAAGAAAAAGTTATGCGTGACTTTAAAGAGGGTAAATACGATATCTTAGTTGCAACAACTGTTGTTGAAGTCGGTGTAGATGTTCCAAATGCAACTGTTATTGTTATTGAGAATGCAGAAAGATTTGGGTTATCTCAATTACACCAATTAAGAGGACGTGTGGGACGTTCTGATTTGCAATCGTATTGTGTCCTTTCTTCTTCAACTCGTAACCCTGAAACTAGAGCAAGACTAGAAATAATGGAACAAACAAATGACGGTTTTGTTATTGCGGAAAAAGATTTAGAACTTCGAGGTCCAGGGGAGTTTTTAGGTACTCGTCAAAGTGGTTTGCCAGATATGGTTGTTGCAGATATTGTAAAAGATACAAAAATATTAGAAATGGCAAGATGTGAAGCTATAAACTTTGTGAATAACTACAATATTGACAATTATCCACTACTTAAAAATGCAGATAATTTACAATCTGTAAGTAATTTAGATTTGTTGTCATCTTAAATTATAAGTTTTCGGCGTTGAAAAAATTGATGCCACCTAAAGCTTGATATAAGTTAATCATTGCTATTATTTCATTTATTTTTAATGATACAACTTGTTGTTCTGAAATAAGTTCTATTTCGTTTTGATATAAAGTATTCAATCGGTCTGCAATACCCAATTGTTCTTTCTTTTTCATTAATTTAGATTCAGTTTTGCTCAATGCGTAACGGTCATTAGCGATTGAATATTTGCCATTGATAGATTTTAATGTGTATAGAGCATCATTTGTTTCTTGGATGGATTTTAAAAATGTTTTGTCATAGTGCTCAAGGGCAATTTTATACTCGTCCTTTTGTAATTTTAAAAGTTGAATTTTTTTACCGCCCATAAACAAATCCCAAGTTGGTGCAATGGCAAGGTTTGCAAGGAATGTATTTGCGCTTGATAAGTTGTATGCATTAAAGCCTAAATTACCAACAAGGTTGAATTTAGGTAATAATTCGCGTCTTGCAACTTTTACATCAATACCAATTTTTTCTAGATTTAACTCTGATTTTACGTTGTCTGGACGTGAAATTAGAATGCTTGTGCTGATTTCTTTTGGAATAGAAATTTTAGCATTAACATAATTAAAATTTGTTCTATTTACATCTTGAAAACTTCTATCAGCAAGAATTACATTCATTTGATTTTTTAGAACATCTTGTTTTTCCTTCAAATTATTTAATTCTTCTTCTAAATATGTTAAAGATTTTTTTTCAGTAATTACTTGATTAATATTTGCTGTGCCAAGTTGATATTTTCTTTCAATTGCGCTAACAACTTCTTTTTGTGTATTAATTAATTTTTGTTGTAATTCAATAAGTTTGTCTACCTTTATTAAATTATAATAATCGGAAGCGAATGCTGAAGTCATTGAAATATAAACTGTCTTTTCATCTTGTTGCATAATTTCAAATTTTTTCTTGTATGCTTTTGTTTTTAAGTGGTTTTTGCCCCAAATGTCGATTTCATAACTTAAAGTTAAAGGTAATAAAAATTGAGTTTCGGTATAATCTGGAATTGTAATATCTCCAAAAACTTCATCTGATGAGCGGAATGTTTGTTTGATGTTTCCGTTAAACCCAATGTGAGGAAGTTCATCAGCTAATGAAATTTTAACTAACTTTTGGGCTTCGCTAACTTTTAGTGAAGTTGCTTTTAAATCGTTGTTACGTAAATATAATGTGTTTAAATTTGCTAATAAATTATTATCGTTAAAATTTTGCCAAAATGGAATGTTTACGTATCCATATCTATAATTATTTACATCAACTTTAGCAGAGGCAATACTGAATGCTCCGCAAATAAAAAATGCTACTATAAGGCTAAAAATCTTTTTCATAATAATCTCCTTGGTTATTATAATAACACAAAAAATATAATTGCAATATCTTGTAACGGTACATTTTGTTGAACTAAATTAAATTGCTAGTTGCAATATTTTTATATTGAGTTATTATAATAACAAATGGAGGTAAAAAAG
>CALBKW010000009.1 GCA_937895785.1 uncultured Candidatus Melainabacteria bacterium
GCTATGGGCATTAAGTTATTTGCAGACCATTCAAAAATGAGTGCAATGGGTCTATCACCAAAAATTTTGTTCGACCACATAAAATTAGGCAAAGACTTAGTTAAATATTTAACTGAAGAATATAAACCAGACCTTGTTTTATTGATTGATTACGGCGCATTTAACTTAAAAATGGCTCGTTTCTTAAAAAAAGCTGGAATTAGAATTAATTATTATATTCCACCTCAAGTTTGGGCTAGTCGTAAATACAGAATTAAAGCAATAAAGAAATATGTAGATGAAGTATTCTGCATATTCCCATTCGAGAAAGAAATGTACGAGTCTTATGGAATAAAAACAACTTATTGTGGACATCCATTAATTAGTCAACTTCCTCAACCTGCCAATAGAGAAGAGTTCTTTGCAAAATATGGTTTAGATACAAATAAAAAATTAGTATCTGTATTCTCGGGTTCAAGAAAATTTGAATTAAAAAACTTAATGGAAACATTCATAAAAGCAGCAAAAATCTTAAAGAAAATGCACCCTGATATTCAAATTGTATTTTCTCAAGCGCCTAGCATTAAAGATGAAGTTTTCAAAAAATATTACAAAAACTGCGATTTCAAAGTAATTCAGGGTGACAATCAAGCTTTGCTTAGCTGTTCGGATGCTCTAATTCTTGCATCTGGTACTGTTGCTCTTGAGGCTTCACTTTACAACACTCCAATGATTATTTCTTACAAAGGTCCCATCCTGTTTTGGTTCATTTACCTACTTGTAAGATGTATCAACAGAGTTTGTTTACCAAATATCATCATGGACAAAGACATTGTTCCTGAAATACTAGAACTCCAAGCAAAACCTGATTTTATCGCATATAATATAGAAAAATTACTTTATGATGAAGATGCTAGAAACAAACAAATCGAAGGCCTAAAAGCTGTTAGAGAAAAGCTTTCTGACAAAAATTCATCTTTAGAAGTTGCAAAAGAAATTCACAGAGAACTTTTTTAGGGCTAGTCATGCAACCACCTCAAAACGCTTATATTCACATTCCATTTTGTAACTCAAAGTGCTTTTATTGTGCGTTTGTTTCCACAGTAAACACAAAACTTGAGCTTGGATACTTAATTGCTCTACTAAAAGAAATCGACACAAATTATCAAGGTAATTTATTAAACACATTATATTTCGGTGGGGGAACTCCATCTATTTTACCATTAGAACATGTAAAAAAAATCTTCAACAAGTTTAATCTAGCAGAAAATGCAGAAGTAACTTTTGAAGTAAATCCAGAGAACGCAACTTTAGAGTACTTTCAAGGACTTAAAAATATTGGAATAAATAGGTTAAGTATTGGAGTTCAGACTTTCAACGATACAATCTTAGAAAAAATCGGAAGAAGACACTCAGCCGAGCAGGCTAAACTCGCAGTTAAAACGGCACAACAGCCAGGATTTGATAACATTTCGCTTGATTTTATTTATGGACTGCCTAACCAAACTTTAAAAGATTTTGAAAACGATTTAGAAATTGCAAAATCATTGAATATACAACACATTTCACTTTATGGACTAAAAATTGAAGAAAATTCAGTATTTGGCAAAAGAGTTCCAAATAACTTGCCTGATGATGACTTACAGGCTGATATGTACCTCAAAGCAACTGAAGTTTTAAATAATTTTGAACATTACGAAATCAGTAATTTTGCACTAAAAGGGTATGAATCTAAACACAACTTAAACTATTGGAACAATAATCAATATTACGGTTTTGGCTGTAGTGCTCACGGTTACGAAAACGGAATGCGCTACGCAAATAGTTTTGACATTCACAAATACTTAGAAAATCCTCTTACTAAAGACTTTGGACACATTGAAACAGAAAAAGAAAAACTTGAAGAAGAAATTTTCCTAGGTTTTAGACGAACATGCGGAATCAACACAAGCGAAATTAATGAAAAATATAAAATTAACTTTGAAGAAAAATTTAACGAAATACTAAATAAATATCTTAAAACTGGTCACATAAAACGTACATCTGATGGGTATGCACTAACTAATGAAGGTTTTTTAATTAGCACTGTAGTTTTAGCAGAATTTATTTAACAAAAAAGGCGGTCAAAAGACCACCTTTTCAATATTTAAGATATTTTTATTACTTTCCTGTAATTTTGCCAACAGCTTTGTCAATAACAACCTCACTTGTAGCTCTTGCAAATGCATCAACTGTCATATTTACAAAGGTTTTAACACCATTTCCGATTGCTTTTACTGTTGATTTAACAACACCTTCATTATTTTCTTCATCATTTCTGTATGAAGAATCAAATCTATCTTCTGCTAAATAGTCACTTCGTCTTGTATAATCTTGAACCTCTGGTCTAGAACCTCTAAAGCCTACATTGTTCATACGTGGTGCGAAACCAACTTGTTGTTCAGGAACAATCCTTGTCATTTAAAAACCTCCAAAAATATTAATGATAAAATAACCAATTATATAAAGTATTTTTTGTGTAAAAAATTGCCTTTTTAGCAAAATCAACTATTACAAAGTTAACAAAAAGTTGGCGGTGATAAAATCACCGCCAACTTTTTGTTATTATATTAATATTTAAAATCAAATTTTGTATCAGGCAAAGCATCAACTACGGCTTCAGTTACTTGTCCTGCAACTTCCTTCGCTTTATCTGCGCAGCCACCAGCGTAAGTATCCCATGCTTGTACTGCAACTTCTTTAACCTTTTCTTTGCTAGGCATTTTTTCTTTAAACCAGTCAATTACGTCCTTACCTTTTGTTGTTACGTATTTAACGCCTGATTCAACACCTTTACCACCTTTAAAAGCTAGATTTTGTAATTTTTCAGTCCACTTTGTTGCGTTAGCAACTTCTGTCAATTTTCCTGATTTAACACCTGCATACAATGCTGCCGCAGCAACGGCCAAGCCAACCACAGTTCCAATAATACCTTTTTTAACAGCACTACCTTTTTTCTTGGCTGTAAACTCTGCAGAATCTGGAGTGACTTGAGTATTCACTGTTTGTTGATATTGTGGAGCCTTAGGTACAACTCCACCTTGAAATGCCACATTAGCATTAACGCCTGAAATCATTAATTTACTCCTATACACATTTTACCTTACTAATATAAAGTAAATATTGCCCTAAAAATTGTCTTAAAATTTGAGAGATTTTCTTATCTTGTTACAATATTTTACATTTTGTGCGAAAAAGGCGCGGTTGAAATTTCAACCGCGCCTTTTTAAATATTTTATATTAAGCTTTTGGATTTGCTGGGAACTGGATGTAATACTGACCAGTTTTTGAATCAATTTCTGGGAATTTTACATTGCCGTCAGCATCAACTCCGCCTTTTCCGATTTTGCCTTTAGCCCAGTCGATCAAGTCGCCACCTTTTTTAGTTACGTAATCAACACCAGCTTCAACACCTTTGCCGCCTTTAAATGCTAAGTTTTGCAATTTTTCAGTCCATTTTGTTGCGTTAGCAACTTCTGTCAATTTTCCTGATTTAACACCTGCATACAATGCTGCTGCTGCAACTGCTAAACCAACTACTGTTCCGATGATACCTTTTTTAGCGGCACTGCCTTTTTTCTTACCTGCAATTTCTACTGTATCTGCTGCAACTTGAGGAGCTGCTGTATATTGATATGGTTGATTCATATATGGACGAGCGTTTGTCGCTGTATTAATTCCACCTTGAAAACCTACATTTGCATTGATACCTGAAACCATTGTTAAAAACCTCCATAACCTTATAAATTTCTTCCGTACCTATATAAAGTTTTTTTGTCCGAAAAAATTGCCTATTTTTTAAATCTTACCTAAAATTGCTTTACAAATCTTAATAAAATTTAAAAACATGGAATAATTAAACATCTCGTGTAATCCTTATATTTAGAGGAAAGGAAAACTATGGGAATTTTTGATGACAACAAGTTTATTGAAATAACTCAAGATGACATAAAAGATGCTGTATATTCGTCTAGCAATCTTGAAGAAAACATAAAACAACGAGCTTTCGCCAATGTTATCGGAGGAAGACTTGGTATAAAATATTTAAAAAGTATTGGGTTTAACGCAACTAATCAAAACAGTTTATACACAATACCAGCCGTTTTAAAGGACATGGATATTGCTGATGTAAACATTGATAATATCAAGGTAGACATAAGAATTGCACAAAACGATACTTCATTGTTCGTTCCAAAATCGCAATATGAATTTAATGTTACACCAGATTTATATATATTCTTAGTAATGAGTCCTGATATGTCTTCAGCCTCATTTGTCGGTGCAATAGCCCCTGACGAAGTTAACAAATCTAAAGAAGTCAACAATTATTACATTGTTGATAAAGGAACTCTTTACAATGAAAATAGCTTAAAGAAAGCACTTAAAAAATCAAAACCAAAATCTAATTTACCAACAAATGAAAATGACATACTTAAAGCTCAAGCTTTAATAGTTAATTTTATTGATGGCGACATAATGAATAACGAAAAACATTTCATGTATGAACAGCTTGCAAAAAGTAGTGAGCTATGTGAAATGTTCAGACAGTTTCAACATTTTGAACTAATATCAACAGATTTGGCACACACTAACGAAATTCTTAATGATTCAGTTTTAGATGTACTAGGTGCACAACAACTATATAACGAAGACATGACAACTGATGAATTTGGCACTGACGTTGATTTAGATGAAATAGCCAACACAACGGTTGCAGACTTTGTTGAAGATTATATTGAAGGAAACCACGAAGAGGAAGATACAATGAATTTAGATGATAATAATATTATAGATGGTGAATTTGAAGAAAAAGGCGAGGAAATCATTGAAGAAGCTGGTCAATTAGAAGAATTACCAAGTGATGAAGAACTTGCAAACTTTGAAACATTTGAACCTGAACAAGTAGAAGAGGAAGAAAGTTTTACACTTGAAGACTTAACACCAACGGCAAATGACGGTATTCCAAACATGAATTTTGAAGATGCAGGAACTTTTGAAGGTTTTGGAGGCTTAGAGCCAAATATGTCATCTGCAGATTTGGAAGACTTAACCTCAAATTCTATCGATATAGATAATATTGATTTAGGTGGCTTTTCAGACTTGACTCAAAATAATAACAACCAAAATCAAAATGAACAAAC
This sequence comes from uncultured Candidatus Melainabacteria bacterium, assembly GCA_937895785.1. Lineage (GTDB taxonomy): Bacteria > Cyanobacteriota > Vampirovibrionia > Gastranaerophilales > Gastranaerophilaceae > UBA6984. The sequence continues at coordinate 5,160 of CALBKW010000009.1, forward strand.
AACAAACAACGAAGAACAAAATGATGAAACTCCTTTAGAAGAATTACCATCTATTGATGATATCGCTAAAGATGAAGATATTAACTTTTTAGATTTTGAGGATATTCCTGATTTACAAGATATTAACGGAACGGAAAGTCTAGATAATTTAGACAATTTTGCCGACTTTGAAGATGTTGACATTGACAACATACCTGACCTTGAAGAGTTAACAGAAGTTCCAGCAAGCGAAATTTCAGAGCAAGCTGAAACACCTGAAGAAGTTGAAAATGACGAACCATCTACAGTCGATAATGAGCTTAAAGATAATCAACCAAGCCTTATGGAAGCTGTACAAAATGAAGGTTTTGAAATGCCAAATGAAGCAATTGATATGACAAATCTTGAAGCATTTGAAACTCCAATAGACTTGACACTTCCTGAATTAGAACCTGATGACGACTTACCAATGCTTGAAGAAATAACTGAGGTCGAACAAGATGTTCAAACTCAAGAACCTATAGAAGAACAACCTCAGGATGAAACAAAAGAGCTTCAAGATGTTCAGCTTGAAGATAATAGTATTGAGCTACTTGAACCGAATGCTCCACTTGAAGATTTAGTGCCACAAACTCTTGATGACATAGCTCAAGATGTTAACTTTACTGAACCAAATGAGCCAGAACAACCACAAATGACAGGAGAACAAGAAGCTGATTTATCAGGTTTTGAAATGGAACAACAAGCGGAAGAACAACCTGTGGAAACATCAACAAATGAATCATCTAGTAACGATGATGACGATATGAGCGGACTAGAAGAATTTACAATGGATATGGCGGCAGCAGTAGAAGAAGCTAATCCTAACTTAAACAATCCGCAAGTACCTGTAGACGATGCAATGAACGATGCGTTTAGCGCATTTAATGACTTTACATCAATGTCAGATGATGGTTTATCTAATCAATCTACACCTCAAGCTTCTCAATTTGATGATATCAACTTGGATGATTTAGACGAGGATGACACCGATGAAACAATACCTTCTGATGCACAAAATTCACAATCAGATATTGATACTTCAAACATTGATTTAAATTCAGAATTAGATAATTTAATGAATAATGATGACATAGACTTAAACAACATAAATCTTGATGAAATTGATATCAACGATATTGATTTAAATGACCCTGATATACAAAATGTTGATTTAGATTTTTCAGAGGATGATTTCAATGCAAATAATCAACAAACTTCACAACAAACAGAGTATACTCAAGATATGCAAATAAATGAAATTCCAGATATGACAAATCAACAAGAATACGACAATTCTCAATTTGCTCCAGATGAATTTGCAACGCAACAAGGTGCACAAAATTATGACCCTAACTTTGCCGCAAATGATCAAAGTACAATTGAAACATTGTATGATAGCACTCAAAATCAAGGACAAATGGGCAATGACGCAATGGATAATACATTAAATCAAAATAATGTAAATATGAATAATTATCAAATGCCACCTCAAAAGCCACAAAAATCACAAAATAAAAAAACTTCTCCGCTATTAGGTATTTTATTAATTGTATTACTTGTAGCTTTAGGTTATACAAAAAAAGACTTAATTATGGAAAAAATTAACGCAAATAAAGGTGTACAAACACAACAAGACCAAAACATGCCAATTGAAGGTGAAAGCCAAGAAGATAAAGAAGATGCTCAAATGCTTAATGATACGACACCAGAAAATACAGAAGAAGGTGAAGATGCTAAGCAACCAATTGGAGCAATTCCTGGTGAAGCTGGTGGACCTCAAGATGTTGCAAGTATGAATGCAAGCTTAAATCAAGGAAAAGAAAGACTTGCAGATAAAAATTTAACAACTATTCCAAGTAAGCCTCAAGCACCTTTATACACAAATCAAATCAAGAAATTATATTGGGAAGTTCCGCAAGAACTTACTTACAACGATGCCGTTGTTAAATATCTAAAAATAACAGGTAGAGCAATGAAATTTGCGATTCAATCAGACTTGTTAAATGTTTCAGAATTACCATACTCATCAAAAATGATAGTAGACGTAGAAATTAATAAGTCTGGTGAACTAACAGCGACAAATGTGACAGTTTCAAGTGGCTCAAAACAAATCGATGCACTTGTGTTACAAAGTGTTAAGGCCGCCTTAAAATACGTAAAAGCGCCTACTTCGGAATTTACAAAGGAAAGTTATAATTTTTCTCTTATAATTAATTTCTAAGTTGTGTTATGATATAAGTGTTAGTTAGCAGATTTTGATGAAAGTTTAAAAATTGGAATTAGCGCAAGAACACTTAGAGTTAATCAAGCGAATAATTAAGGCGGATAAAAAATTCCAAAACAACGAAGACTTGTTTGATGATTTTTTTAATGAAACCTGTAAGCGTTCCTTGTCCATAATTGAAACGATTGATGACGAAGATGCCCTAGAGGCGTATATTAGAAAGATTGCATCAACCGCTATTGTTGTTGTGCTAAAAAACATGGGTCGAGTTAGAAGAACTCATCAAAACTACGTTTCAACTAGAGATATTGAAGCTCAACCTGTTGAAATAAAGGATACTGCTAACATTGACAACATCGCTGTTAACTACAATTTTATTACAATACCAAAGAATCCAGAAGAGATTGTTGTTGAAAAGGAACTTTTACAATCTGTTTACGACTCTGTTGTTATTGCGCATAGCCAAAATGTCGAAAAACAATATCTGCAACTATACGAATTACGCTATGTCGAAGGGAAGAAACAAGCTGAGATTGCTAGAGATATGAATATATCTCAATCACAAGTATCAAAAAGATTATTTGAACTTATGGAAGCAGTCAAGAAATCTATTAACTAACAATTAACCACGAACATTTTAGGTAAAGTATGATTTGTCCAAGATGTAAAAAGCAAATACCAAATGGAACTATAAACTGTCCTCATTGTAATGTTAAAATAGGTACAGTTTGTAAGCATTGTGGTGCTTATAACTTAATCTATAACAAATCTTGTGTAGAATGTGGTACAGAACTTGTAAAATTTTGTCCTCATTGTAAATCTGCAAATTTTCCTAATGCACAAGCTTGCAGAAAATGTGGATATTCATTTAGAAAATCAAAACAAACAACTAACAGAAAAACAGGGCTAGAGCCCCCAAGACAATTTGTTTTACCTGCAATTTCAGATAAAACTACCAAAAGAAAAAAAACAAAGACTGTTATGTCGCCAATGCCAAAGCCTATTCAGAGTAAGAACATTATCAATGTTAATGTTCCAAATCATACCCCTGCAGATTCTCCGCTAATGCCAGAAAAAGAACTTTTACAAGGTTCTGATAGAATGCTCTCAGGTCGTCATTCGGCAACAAAAATGTCTAACGCCTCTAGACTTCATTCAGCAAAGAAAAAAGCTATAAAAAAATTAAAAAAGAAGACAGCTACTCCTGAAAACGAAGTTTTACAAAACCAATTAAACTCTTTACAAACTCAATTATCAGGTCTACAAGAACAATTGAGCACACTTCCGCAACAGCTTAACGCTATGAAACTTCAGCAACAAGAAATTAAAGCTGAAGAAGTTAAAATTGAGGAAGAACAACAAGAAATTATTAAAGAAAAACCAAAATCAAATCAAAAAAGTGTCTTGCCTAAAAGTAAAACACCACAAACTAACAAAAAGGTTCAACGCCCAATAAATGGCGTGACACCACAAATTAAAAATACGAACTTGCGAAAAGGGGTATTGCCATTAAAAGCAAATGTTTTACCGAACAGACATAACGTTATACCTAATCCACGCAAAGTTACACAACCGAAAAACATTCTTTCTGAAGCAGCTAACAGACAATTCAGAATAACAGAACCAAAGGCGAACGAAGAACCGCCAATTAAATCACACGCGATGAATACTGGTGATATGTCTTATTCACCTAACCTATTCACACAACAAAGCGCGAAAAACATACTTGTAAACACATTACTAAACACTTCTGTAAAAGTTATCTCGCTTAGTGGTACTAGCGGTATTGGCAAGAATATCGTCCTTAGAGCAACAATTGAAGAACTTAAGGATAATCAATTCGTATGGCTAATTGGTAAAGCAACTCCGCTTAGCCAAATTACGCCATGCGGACTATTTCAGGATATTCTGTTAACGTTCTTTAATGTTCCAAATTTCTGTATTAATACAACAAAACTAAAGAAAGACTCTTTAAAATTCTTTAAAACTGAATTTCCAAGCCTTAAAGTTGATGAAATAGATGACTTAGTAAACTTCTTATACCCTGAAAAATCGGCATATTACGAAACAATATTCAAAAACAAGACAAGAACCTTCAGTATATTAAGAAAAGTTTTTGAAACTATATCTTCAAGAATGCAAACAGTGTTTGTTTTTGACAACTTTGAGCATATTGATAATATGTCTTATGAGTTCCTAAAAACTCTTATCAATAGTGAAACAGGCTTACAAAACACAAAATTTATACTAACTTACAACGAACCTCGTTCAGCTAAGACATACTTGTATGATAAATCATTGATGGACGAGCAGTACGCCGATATATCATTAATTCCATTTAATGATAGTCAAACTGATACTTTCATTAATCAATACAACCCATTGTTTATTAGTACGTCACAAGCGCTAAGAGATACTATCCACAAGCAAACAGAAGGTAATCCAGCATATATTGAACAAATTTTGAATTTGGTTACAGATTCTAGCAGAAACTACATTTCATTCAGTTTACCTGATTCGTTTGATGCTGTTGTAAAACGTAGATTAGACATCTTAAAAAATGAGAATGTTTTAGTTTACGAACTTCTAATTGCAGCGGCTGTATTGGGCTTAAAATTCTATCCAGTTGTGTTAAATCAACTATTCAAAGTTGATGATAAAGAATTTGTAGCCTTATTCTCTAGCTTACTAGATTTGAACTATATTACACCTGTTAACGAATCTGCTTATGAATTTAAGAGCACTCGTTTATGGAAATCTATTTTAGAAATAGCAAGAAAAGACAAAAACTTTATGACTGTAAATGAAAAGTTATTTGTTATTTTGTCTGGGTTTACGCTATCTTCACACTCTTCGTTAGCGTTACTAGCTACTAACTTAAAGGAAAACCTAAGCGCACTTAATGCTTGGTCAGAAGTGGTACGTCAAACTGCCGCTATTGGTGACGAAAATATTTACATAATGGCTCAAAAATATTCTCTAGTGCTAGTTGACAAGCTTCAAGGTGTAAATAGTTCTTTAATAAAGAATAACATTTACGAAAGACTTGGTAAAGTTATGTCATTTGGCAATCCAAAAGCTGCCATTGAATACTTACCACGCGTAATTGAGCATGTTAGAAAACTTGATGACAATTTGAAAGAGTTTGAATTAACAGGCTATTTAGCTCAATGCTGTCACAAAGTTGGCAACCATTTTGGTGTAATTGAATGTATCGACAGTGCAGTCGCAAACGTAGACCAAACTTATGATTTAGAAATAGCAATGCTAAAATCAAGAAAATTAAATTCATTGCTAACAATCGGTAACTTTGGTGAAGTTGTAAACCTTATAGATAGCGAAATCTTGCCTATTTTTGAACAAAATTTAGACACAACAAAGACTCATAAAAATATTAAAATTGAAGATTTGTTTGAAGCTTGGCTTGAAACATACTTAATATTAGCAAATGCTCTAGTTTTACAAGGCGACAACCGCTCTATCGGCGTTGTAAGCACTATTTTTGAAATAATCGAAAAGAACCACATTCAAAATGACTTATATATTTGCAAGGTTAAATTGACTCTAGCCCTTGCCAATACATTAAAAGGTGACATTCAAGAATCAGAAGTTATCCTTGAAGAAACTCTAAAACAATACAAAAATAACGATATTATGGACGCACAGGCAGTTACTATATGGAATTTGATAAGCGTTATCAATAGTATCTCAAGAAACCAATTAGAGGGCATTCAAGACGAATTATTCCAAATTGTAACATTCGTAAACAACAACAATGATCCATTAAGCAAGAACATCTTAAAACTATTGCTAGGTAAGGTTCTTAAGGAAAAAGGCAAGTTCAAACAAGCACTTGCAATTTACTCTGAACAAGTTTCTTACTTTGCAAAAGAAAAGAATGCTTTGGGCGTACTTATTGCTTGGTACTTCATTTCAGAAGTTACACTTCTTACAGCAGGTCCCGAAAAATCGCTTGAATACTCGCTTAAAGCTCTTGATATTGCGCAAAGCCCAAAGATTCAAAACTTCTATTTTATTACGCAATTCAACAAGATTATCGGCGAAGCGTACCTTGCATTGCAGGATTACGACTCAGCAAAAGCCTACATCGAAAGCGCAATCGGCATTGCGCGTCAATTTGACTTGCTTGATACATTGTCTGAATTGTACTTCTTATATGGTAAATATTTACAAGAATTATCTACAATTCAGTCTGAATCGCAACGAGATTACGCTGTTAGCGCCTTCAAGATGTATGACAAAGCCGTTAACCTTGCGCAAAGTCTACACAATAGCTTGTTAGTAAGCACTGTAATGACTGCAAACACTGAATTACGTCGTTATTGCCAAAAGAATGGTATTATCCTAAGATAGCTATTAACTGCACATAGCTTTGTTTTTAGCTCGATAGCATCCTTATTTTCCAGATTATTCCTGTCAGTTCAGCTTAAAACTGGCTACGACGGATTAAGTTCAACTGATTTCAGCTTTATGTAAGTAAAAACACGTCCGTAAAATTACGTACGTAAATTTACGGACAAAATCATTTTTTATATTTTTTTATATATAAAAAGACTTACTCAATTGAGTAAGTCTTTTTTTGTTAGTTACTTTAAAGTTTTTATTTAAAATTAAGCTTGTGCTTTTGCTGCTTTAGCTGCATCTTTTTTATCTAAGTAATCAGTTAATTTAGCACCTAATTTGTTAGCTACTGGAGTAACGGCTACTGGAGAGATGTATCTGTTGATTGAAGAACATACAACTAAGTCGATTGCTGCTTTAGCGCCTGTTTTCAATGTATCAACTTTCTTAGCATCATAACCACGTTTTGCTACTGCTTCACCGAATTTACCGCAGATGTTTTTAGAAACTTTGTTCAATGCGCCGATTGCTGTGTAAGTAATTGCTGTTGAAACTGCGAATGTTAAAGCTTGGTTAATAGCCATTGTAATACGTTCATTTTTAGATTTCTTTTCATCAGTTAAGTTTTTGTAGATATATAAACCTGTTGTAACTGCTGAACTTGCTGTTGATAAGTGAGCCATTAAGTTTGGAGAATCACCGATTTTTTCCATACCTTTTACGAAAGCATCTGTGTTACCAACTTTTCCTAAACCTGTTGCAACCATATCTGTCATTTTATCCATTGCACCAGTGAATTTTACGTTTTGTGCTTTTGGAGCTACACTGTTAATTGCTGATACGTTCATTATTTTGTACCTCCTTTGAAGCTATCTAAAACGGGACGTTGAGATTCTTGAGCTTGAGCAACTACTGGAGCTTGTTGAGCTTGTTGAGCAGGAGCTGCATCTTTTTTCTTACCGAATAATGCTTTGTTTACATATCCTGATAATTTAGAAGTTAACAATGCTCTTGGAACTGCTAACAAGATGTCAGGACCGAATGATAATACTTTGTTTACGTTCTTTTCTAATGTTGGATTAGATTTCATTTTTTCAGATAATTTTGGTAAATATTTATCTGTATTACCCATTACCTTTTTCAAACCTGCTGAGATTGGTTTCATAACTGTAGATGTAATTGCGAAACCAATTACTGCCGATGCAATAGCGTGAGCTGCTGCATTACCTTTGTTCTTTTGTTCTTGTTCATTTTTTGCAGGTAGTGCCATAATTGTTAATGGACGCAAGACACCTGCCATAACTAATGATGAAGCTGCATTAAATGTTGCAGAGTTAGAACCTGCAAATTCAGCAACTTTTTCAAATGCTTTTGAGCCAACTACTGTATCAACCACGCCTGTAAATTGTGGTTGAGTGGCTTTTTGCATTGCTCCTACTGGATTGATTGCCATAATAGATACATTCCTTTATTTCACTAACACACTTATATAAAGTACAGAGGATTTAAAAAGTTGCTAGTTGAACCCCATGTTTGTAAACAAAAGTTTACAATTAGGGTTAATCTACATCTATAGGCTCTTTTAAGATACCATCTATAGCTTCTCTAGCAATAAAGACAAGTGCTTCTGGAATATTATCAATTGTACAAAGTTGTCTTAAAACATCGACTGTACGCTTGAATACACGCACAATATCGCCTTCTCCAATATCAACTTCATCTATAATTGATTGCCATTCTGCACCGTTTACCCACATTTCAATTAGAGGCGCATAGAAAGAGTTTATATACATAGGTTCTTCAACATTATTATTCTTTTGAACCTTGTCTACTTTACGTCTTACATCTCTAATCTTATTCAAAGTCTTTCTAACTCTTGGAGATAGAGGTATTTGTGCATAATTATCAAAACGCATGTCTTCAGTTGTTACTGAACAAATTACAGCCGAAAGTTCAGCAGGAGTAAGTTCTTCAAGAACACCTGAGAAGATAATTTCCGCCAAATACAATTCATTTTCAGAACGAATTTGTGACACTGTAACACCGCGTTCAGTTGGATAATCATCAACTATATAGCCCATGTCAATTAATGCGCCTCTATGACTCATAAATTTATTCCAGAACACATCTTTTTGAATTTCTATATCCTTTTCAAGTTTACGTTGTTTGGCGATGTAACGTTCAAGAACTTCCAAGTCTTTAATATGTTTTTTATAAAGTTTACATCTATCGCATGTAAATTCTTGCATGCGGTGTAACAAGTCTTTTGTGGTCTTTTCAAAAGCTAAAAAGCCTTCATCAAGTCCACGTTTTTTGTGTTTTTCTTGTTTTCTAATAGTTTTACATGTTTGTCTGTTTGCAACATACATGTTTTTAACTTTGTTATATTCAAGTAAATCAGCGTTAGTCAAACCGCAATAACATTTGAAAGCATTTAATTCATCAATAGTTTCTTGATTTTTTTCTTTTTGCAATAGCAATGGTGCAAGTCTTGTGTTTGATGAAAAATAGCCAAAGCTCTTTAAAATAAGTTGCTTAGCTTCATCAAGATTAAATCTTTGAAGCAAGTTTAGAACCATTGAATATCGTGGAGAAAATCTACTTTCAAGGTCATTTGCTGGTGATAACACCAAATCTGCAACATCTTGAGGTGATTGGAATGGTGTACCAACAATTGTAACATATCCAACTTCGTCCATGCCTCTACGACCTGCACGTCCTGACATTTGCAAAAATTCACTTGCTGTCAATTGTCTATGTCCAGCATCTGTTCTTTTTGAAATTGAAGAAATTACAGTAGAACGAGCTGGCATGTTAATTCCCGCAGCAAGAGTTTCTGTTGCAAATACGACCTTTATCAAACCTTTTTGAAATAGTTTTTCAACCAAAACTTTCCACCCTGGAAGTAAACCTGCATGGTGAGAAGCCACACCACACATCAAAAAATCAAGATGCTTATTTTTTGCTAAATAGTAATTTTCGGCGATATATTCGTCAACAATTTCTTTAATTTGTTCTTGTTCTTCTTTTGTTACAAGGCACAAATTAGCACATTTTTCCATTTGCTCATCACATTTTTTACGTGAGAACGTAAAATAAATTGCAGGAAGCATGTCTTGTTCTGCCAAATTACGTACAACATTTTTAACAGGGCTTTGAGCCTTTTTATTTTTATTACGACCAAATTGTCGTGGTTCAGGTTTAATCTTATTATTTAGCGCTCCTGATGGTGTTAGAAGCGGTAATAACTTATAAGGTTGAGAACTGTCATAATAATAAAATCTTAAAGGTACAGGTCTAAAATCTGTATTAACCAATTCACAAGTTGGGTGAACTGAATTTATCCATGCAGTAAGTTGTTCACAGTTTGCAACGGTTGCAGAAAGTGCCACAATTTGAACATTTGTAGGACAGTAAATAATACTTTCTTCCCAAACAGTACCTCTATCTTCATCGTTCATGTAGTGAACTTCGTCTAAGACAACATATTTAACATCTTTTAAGTTATCAGCAACTGAACCTAAATTTGTGCCGTAAAGCATGTTTCTGAAAACTTCTGTTGTCATAATTACGATTTGACCATTACGGTTAATCGAAGTATCACCTGTCAACAAACCGACTTTATCATATCCATATTTTGTTCCAAAATCGTTATATTTTTGGTTTGAAAGAGCTTTCAAAGGTGTTGTATAAAAAATTCTAGTTCCTTCTTCTAAGGCTCTATGAATTGCGTGCTGAGCAATTACAGTTTTACCTGCACCTGTTGGAGCACAAACCACAACACTTTTACCTTCATTAATTATATTACATGCTTCTTTTTGAAAATCGTCTAATTCAAATGGAAAACCGTATGACATTTTAATACTTCTCCTATCCCTAACAAAAGAATAGCAGATATTTTTAAGTGTGGCTGTTTTATAAAGGATTATTTACAATTTTTAAGTTTAGAAGTTGTAGTTTAAGATTTGTCACAATGCATACGTTTTTAAAATTAAAGGCGGTTGAGTTTTAACTCAACCGCCTTTATAATATACAATTTATAAACTAAATTTTATCAAATCCAGTGTATTTTCTTAAAACTTCTGGAACGATAATTGTACCGTCTGCTTGTTGGAAGTTTTCAATGATTGCGGCAACAGTTCTACCTACTGCAAGACCTGAACCATTGATTGTGTGTACAAATCTTGTTTTGCCTGTTGCTTTTTCTTTATAACGAATATTTGCACGTCTAGCTTGGTAATCACCAAAGTTTGAACAGCTTGAAATTTCCTTGTATGCGTTATATGAAGGCATCCAAACTTCTAAGTCCCAACATTTGTTTGCAGAGAAGCCGATATCACCTGTTGATAATGCAACTCTTCTGAATGGAAGATTCAATTTCTTCAACATTTCTTCTGCATCTTCTGTTAATTTTTCGTGTTCATCTTTTGATGTTTCAGGAGTACACAATTTAACCATTTCAACTTTATTAAATTGGTGAACACGGATTAAACCTCTTGTATCTTTACCTGCAGAACCAGCTTCACGTCTAAAGCATGGAGTGTATGCTGTCATATATTTTGGTAAATCATCTTCTGATAAGATTTCATTTTGATAAATGTTTGTAACTGGAACTTCTGCTGTAGGAATCAAGTATAAATCTTCATCAACACATTT
>CALBKW010000010.1 GCA_937895785.1 uncultured Candidatus Melainabacteria bacterium
AATTCGATGGTGACAACATTCCATTCATCCACGGTTCAGCTTTAAAAGCTTTAGAAGCTGTACAAGCTAACCCTTCAATCAAACGTGGTGAAGATAAATGGGTTGACAAAATTTGGGAATTGATGGATGCATTAGATTCTTACTTCCCAGAACCAGAACGTGACTTAGACAAACCATTCTTGATGCCAGTTGAAGACGTATTCTCTATTACAGGTCGTGGTACAGTAGCAACAGGTAGAGTAGAACGTGGTATTGTTAAAGTTGGTGATGAAGTTGAATTAGTTGGTTTAGGCGAAACTAAGAAAACAACTGTAACAGGTGTTGAAATGTTCAGAAAACAACTTGATCAAGGTCAAGCAGGTGATAACATCGGTGCTTTATTAAGAGGTGTTGATAAAACTGAAATTCAACGTGGTCAAGTATTAGCAAAACCTGGTACAATTCACCCACACACAAAATTCACAGCTAACGTTTACGTTTTAACTAAAGAAGAAGGCGGACGTCACACACCATTCTTCCCTGGTTACAGACCTCAATTCTACATCAGAACAACTGACGTAACAGGTTCTATCCAATTCGACGGCGAAATGGTAATGCCTGGTGATAACGTTGTAATGAACGTTGAATTGATTGCTCCAGTAGCTATCGAAGAAGGTATGAGATTCGCTATCCGTGAAGGCGGCAGAACAGTTGGCGCTGGTGTTGTTGACAAAATTACTGAATAATAATTTTTAAACAATATAAACATACCAAAAAGAGTCTATCGAAAGATAGGCTCTTTTTTTTATTTTTGTTGTATGTTATAATTTTTACACAAATATCTTTATAGGAATACTATTTTATGGACACAAAAGAAAAAGACGAGAAAATACTTTATTATTTGGCTAAAGTTGTTCAAGACCTAGCATTGAAAAATTATCCTGAAATTGTAAAAACAATTAAGGAACTATTAGTAATCGATGAAAAAGCAGACTATTACGGTATTATAGGTCTTGCAGAATATAAATTAAATCAATATAATGATGCTATTGAACATTTAAATAGAGCTATTGAATTGTCACCAAGAGCAGATTATTATTGCAATTTAGGTATGGCAAAAGATGCAATTAAAGATAAAGACGGCGCATTAGATGCTTATATAAAAGCTGTTGAAATGAATCCAAAATCTGATTACTATTACAGCAACGTAGCTTCAATAAGATATGATTTGTGCCAATTTGATGAAGCAATTGAAGATTATACAAAAGCTATTGAATTAGGACCTAAAGAAGATACTTATTATGGTATGAGAGGCTTGTCTAAGGTCAAGGCTGGTAGAGCAGATGAAGCAATTGAAGATTACCTAAAAGCAATTGATTTGAATAAAGGTGAAATTGAATATTATTACCGTTTGGCAAATATTTATTTAGAAAAGAAAGATTACGAAAAAGCATCAGAATATTATGAAAAAGTCCTAGCTTTATGCAAAGAAAAAGGTGGAGATGTATTTGATGCGGTAGGTGTTTCGTATCTTGTAAAATGTTATTTGAGATATGCGCGCGTTAAGGTTGCACAAGGTGATTATCAAGCCGCACAAGAAATGTTAACTGTTTCAATTAACAAAGATCCTAAACTTGACGTTGATAACGCGGGTGACTAGATATAACAAAAAAGGTTGAACGTTTCGTTCAACCTTTTTTGTTTTTATTAAATTTTTTATTATGCAATACCGATTTGGCGCATTGGCATTGCTTTTTTACCCATTTGAGCTGCACTTGTTTGAACAGCGCCATCTTTAATGCCTAAGCCAACGTAAGCCATATCATTTGAGAATGGATTACCACCGTCAGCGCCTGCTCTTTTAACTGCAGATACTGGTTGGAATTGACCTATGCCTTTTACACCTTGAAGTTTTGTTGCAAATGGATTATTGTTTAATGCTGAAATATCCAATTTTTAATATCCTTTCTTACATTTATATTAAAACATTGTTTTTGATAAAATTGCCTAATGTTAACAAAATATTTACAATTTCTTTAAATTTTTTGTGTTGAATTGCCCCTATGTTTTTGATAGAATTAATTGGCTAAAAATAAACAATAAAAAGGGGATAAGAATATGACAAATCGTGTTTTATTATGTATTATGGACGGTTGGGGAATTGAAGTTGGTGCTGAAAAGTACGATGCAACTGTTCTTGCCGATGCTAAAAATGTTAAACATTTAGAAGAAACTGAAAAATTTACAAAAATCCACGCCGATGGTCAATATGTAGGTTTACCAGAAGGTCAAATGGGTAACAGTGAAGTAGGACACTTAAACTTAGGTGCAGGCAGAGTTGTTCACCAAGATTTGTCAAAAATTAATTTAAGCATAAAAGATGGTAGCTTCTTTAAAAATGAAAAATTCTTACAAGCTATTGAACACGTTAAAAAGAATAATTCAGCGCTTCACTTGTATGGTTTAGTTTCTACAGGTGGTGTTCACTCATCTTTAGATCACTTGTTAGCCTTAATCAAAATGGCTGCTGATAATGGCTTGAAAAAAGTTTATGTTCACGCTTTCTTAGACGGTCGTGATACTCCACCAGCAAGTGCTTGCACTTTCTTGCAAACAGTAGAAGATGAATTGAAAAAATATAATCTTCCTCAAATTGCATCTGTTGTAGGTAGATACTGGATTATGGATAGGGATAACCGTTGGGAACGTGTTGAAAAAGGTTATAACTGCTTGCTTTTAGGTGAAGGTAATAAAGCTGAAAATGCTATTGCTGGCGTAAAGGCATCTTATGATAACAAAATTACTGATGAATTTGTTGAACCAATCGTATGTGGTGGAGAAGAATCAAGAATCCACGATAACGATGCAATTATTTTCTTCAACTACAGACCTGATAGAGCTAGAGAAATTTCTAAAGCAATCAATTTTGCTGATTTTGATGGTTTTGAAAGAAAAGCTGTTAGAAAAAATATTTGCTACGTAACTTTTACTAAATATGATGAAACATTCACATTCCCAGTAGCATTTGAAAAAACAAAAATGGTAAACATTTTAGGTGATGTATTGGAAGCTAATGGTGTAAACCAATTCAGAACTGCTGAAACTGAAAAATATGCACACGTAACATTTTTCTTTAATGGTGGTATTGAAGAACCAAATGCTCATGAAACTCGTAAATTAGTCGCATCACCAAAAGTTGCAACATACGATATGCAACCTGAAATGAGTGCTCCAGAAGTTTGTCAAAACGTATTAGATGCTATTGACAACAAAGATTATGGTTTTATCTTAGTAAACTTTGCAAACCCTGATATGGTTGGTCATACAGGTGTTTTAGAAGCTGCAGTTAAAGCTTGTCATACAGTTGATGATTGTGTAGGCAAAATTGCTCAAAAATGTAAAGAAAATGGCGTAATTATGGTACTTACAGCAGACCACGGTAACGCTGAAATGATGATGGACGAAAAAACAGGTAAACCACATACAGCACACACTACAAACGAAGTTCCATTCGTTATCATCAATGCAGACAAAAACATTGAATTGAAAGAAGATGGTGCATTATGTAATGTTGCTCCAACAATTCTACAATTAATGGGTATTAAACAACCTGCAGAAATGGATTGCGAATCTTTAATTAAATAGTAGTAAAGGGAAATTATGACGGAGAAGACTAAAGGATTAGACATAGATTTATCATTTAAAAAGAATAATGTTGATGAATTATTCTTCAATTTGAGCGAAAACCCAAATGGCTTTAAAAATAAGGATTTTCGTTACACATTGAGTTTAATTTATCAAATTGTTGAAGACGAATTTGAAGGTGTTTTCCTAAGCCCTAATTCGCCAGTTAGAAATACTGATTTCTATATGGTAAATAACAATGGTAAACAATCCTTCTTTGTTACTCCGACAAACAATTTTCAATATTATTTGAAGTCAAAAGGTTCTTTGTTCCGCTGTTCATCAAGCGTTATTGGCACAAAAGTCGGTTATGCATTGCCAAAAGATTTAGTTTTAGATTACTTTGGCGGTTTTGGTGAAATTGTTGATTTTGATGATATTTCATACACATTTATCTATTTGAATAAATTAACTCAATTTGTATTGAAGTTAATTGAAAAATTATACTTCATTCCAACAGTAAAACGTCGCGGACAAATGTTCAGAATTGTGTATGAACCAATCATTGCAAACAAACAGTTGGCAAGAATTATCAACCAATTTGAGGAAAATCTACCAGAAGATTTGTTTATTCAAGGTGAAATGCCTAAAAACTTTGTAAGTGACTTTATTTATGATTACTTAAATTATGTAATTTACAAGTTCTTGGGTATTAAAGCTTATAAATTTAAAGATATTAAATCAGGCACTTACCTAATTAAAGATTTAGAACAAAAATCTTTAATGAAGGGTAATGATTATGCAGAAAACTTTGCTCAATGGTTTGATGAGTTGTATTTAGGTAAATACGATGTTATTCCATTCTTTAAGGTTAACAAGATTTCTGACGAAATGTTCCAATTGAAGGTTCACATCAAGAATAGAAAAACTGGTGAAGAGGCTTTAATTGATGATTTATATACAGAGGATGAAGTTTTTGGCGTAAATTCGTCTGACATTGCAAAAATTGTAGAAAAACAATTGAATTATGCAAACAGATATATGCCAGAACTTGAAACTTTGTTTGAAGATGAAGACAAATTAGCTTTGGATTTGAACTTAGGTGAAGTTTACAAAATAATCACTCAAACTGCATATTACTTACAAAAAGCGCAAATTGAAGTAATTTTACCTGATGAACTTGTAAACGTAATTGTTCCAAGAGCTTCAATTAATGCTAAAGTAAAAGCTTCTCGCTCAGGCGATTTGTTGGATATTTTCAATACAACATCTTCAAGTGCAATTTCTTTAGACGATATTTTAGACTTCTCTTACGAAATTGCATTAGGAAATGATAAATTGTCATTGGAAGAGTTCCAAGAATTGGTTAAAGACTCTCAAGGTCTTGTAAAATATAAAGATAAATATATTCTTATTGACCAAGATGAAAGCAAGAAAATCTTTGAAAAGATTGCAAAAGCTGACCACAGCAAAATGACAAGAATGAAATTAATTCACGCATCAATGTCAGGTCAATTGGAAGATTTCGATTTTGATTATGATGAAGCGTTTGCAAATATCTTGAAAGACTTTACTAAACCTGTCGAAGTTGACCCACCAAAAGGCTTAAAAGGTGAACTTAGACCATATCAACAAACAGGTCTTAAATGGTTATGGACAAATGTTTCAAAAGGCTTCGGCTGCTGTATGGCAGATGACATGGGGTTGGGTAAAACTATCCAAGTTATCAGTTTGATTTTGAAACTTAAAGAAGATGAAAAACTTAAAAAGCCTGTACTTGTTGTATGTCCAACAACCTTAATGGGTAACTGGATGAAGGAATTGCAACTATTTGCACCTGATTTAAAAGCTACAACATATCATGGTTTAGATAGACAGCTAAATACAAATGTCGATATTATTCTTACAACTTATGCAATTATGAGAATTGATATTGAAGAATTGAAAAAACAACAATGGGGTATGATTATTGTTGATGAAGCTCAAAATATTAAAAACCCAGATACAGCACAAACAGTTGCTATCAAGTCATTGAAATCCCCTGTTAAAATTGCAATGACTGGTACTCCTGTAGAAAACAGGTTAACAGAATTGTGGAGTATTTTCGATTTCATTAATGCTGGATACTTAGGTTCTTTAAAAGAGTTCCAAAAGAGCTATGCTATTCCAATTGAACGATTTAAAGAAACTTCTCGTGCAACAAAATTGAAGATGTCAGTATCTCCATTTGTTCTAAGACGTTTGAAAACAGACAAGCATGTTATCTCAGACTTACCTGAAAAAATGGTACTTAACGATTACTGCTACTTGTCTAAGAACCAAGCTGTTCTTTACGAAAAGACTTTAAACGAAATGATGGAAAAGATAAGCGGATTTACTGGTATAAACAGACGTGGCAATATCTTCAAACTTATTACTGCTCTAAAACAAATCTGCAACCACCCTTACCAATTCTTAAAATCAGGTGATATGAATAAAGAATCTTCTGGTAAGATGGAACAATGTATCCAATTGGTACAAAGTATCATAGATAATGACGAAAAGACATTAATCTTTACTCAATATAAAGAAATGGGTGATATCTTAACTCACGTAATCGAAGAAGAATGTAATACAACTCCATTGTTCTTCCACGGTTCATTGAACGTTAACCAACGTGAAGAAATGATTAACAAATTCCAAACAGACCCTGATACCAAGGTTATGATATTGTCATTAAAAGCTGGTGGTACAGGTTTGAACTTGACTTCTGCAACAAATGTTATCCACTATGACTTGTGGTGGAATCCAGCCGTTGAAGATCAAGCTACTGACCGTACATACCGTATTGGTCAAGACAAAAATGTTATGGTACACAGACTTATTACTCTAGGTACTTTCGAAGAAAAAATTGATGAAATGCTTAAATCTAAGAAAGAACTTGCAGATATGGCTGTTTACGAAGGCGAAAAGATTATTACAGAACTTTCAGACGAAGAAATCTACGAAATCTTTACTCTTTCAGCATAATTTTAACGAAGGATTTAAAAGGGCGGGTTTGCGAAGCAAACCCGCCCTTTTTTTATTAATATTTTTCTACAAAATCGATTGCTTGTTCTTTTGTTGTAATATCTCCGTTAAACTGAGCTTCTTTTAACGCATCAATTATTTCACCAAGTTCTTTAGAAGGTTTTAAGTTCTTTATTTTCATAATTTCTTCACCTGAAAGTAGTTTTGGCAAAGGTTTTAGAGTATCTTTAACTTCAAGATAATATTTTAAAAGAGATTGAAGTCCGGTTATGTTATTACGTACAATTTCATCTGTAATTGCTTCACCACGAGCAGAAAGCCTGTCTGACATCGCTACAATTATGTTGTCAATGACGTTATCACCCATTCTGCGAATATATCGCATTTTTGTTTTATCTGAAAGACCTTCTGTAACAATAATATTAGATGGGTAGATGTGATACCTAATCATTGCTTCAATGTATTCAATTTGTTTTTTAGAAAATTTCAAATTGCGTAAAATAGGTTTGCACATATCAGCCCCAACAAGTTCGTGCTTGATGAAACGGTGTCTGCCAGTGTCTTCTTCAATTGTCCAGCACGAGAACTTGCCTATATCGTGCATAAAACCCGCTAATTTTAAGTGAGCAAGTCGAGTAAATCCACCGAAATCAACTTTATCAAGGTGAGCTTTAACATCTTTGTTTGCAATTTTATAAAAGTTTTGAATTTGTCTAACTGTTTCGATAGAGTGACCTATTAGTGGTAAATGGTGGTGAGAGTTTGGAGGAACTTTTTTTACATCATTGAAAATTGGTAAAATTTCGCATAAAAGTTCTGCTTTATCCATATTTTCAAGAGCTTTTACTGTGTAATCACCGCTAAAAAGTTTCATCAATTCGTAATTTATGCGTTCTTTTGCAGGTTTATTAATCAATTTTTTGTGCTTTTTAACAGTTTCAAGCAAATTATCATCAATATCAAATCCCGTTACAGCTTGAAATCTGAATATTCTAAGCAATCTTAAAGGGTCATCAATAAGGTTTTGTTCAGAAATGATATTTATTTTTTCCTCTTTTAAATCTTTAAATCCATTAAATAAATCAATAAATTTGTCGTCTTGCAAGTCATAAGCTATTGCGTTCATTCTCAAATCACGACGTTCTAAATCCTTTTGCAAACTGTTTTCAATAGGGTTTGTAATGTCAATGAAATTGATTTTATCTTTTAAAACGAGTCTATAAATGTGGTTAACTTCGTCAAGTGGAATATATGTTGCATCAAGCTCTTTTGAAAGCTCTTGAGCGAAGGTTTTGGCGTCTTTATCAACTACAATAATGTCTTTGTCGTGGTTTTCTTTTCCAAGGCAAAAATCTCGAATAACACCGCCTACAAGTAAAACTTTTGTATTCTTTGCAAAAGTTTTTATTTGTTGAATTAATTTATCAGATTTTATTTTATTTGTTATTTGAGAACTCATAAACTATGTTTCCAAGTGCTACTATTACTGCTGTTTCTGCCTTTAAAATTAAACTTCCAAGAGTCAACATTGCGATATTATTTTCTTCAAAATATTTGAACTCACGTGCTGAAAATCCACCCTCTGGACCAATGATTGCAAGTACATTTTCATCTTTTTTTATATGATTTTCTGTTAAATAATTTTTTAGACTAAATCTTTCATCTCGTTCACAAAAAGCTAAAACTTTATCAAATTTTTTAGATTTTAAAAGTATGTCTAAATCTGTTAAATCAAAACATTCAGGAATACTTGCGCGTTCGCATTGTTTTGAAGATTCAGCCATAATTTTTTGCCATTTAGGGATTTTCTTTTCAATAATATTTTTGCCCAGTGAGCAATAATCGGTGTAAATTGGATAAATTCCACGAACGCCAAGTTCTGTCGCTTTTTCTATAATTAAACCTTGTGCATCACTTTTTACTGGTGATTGAGCTAAAAATAAGTTAAAACCTAAATCGTTTTTTGAAGGGTATTTTTTTTCTATTTTTGCTTCAATAGAGTTTTTATCAATGTTTGAAATTACACATTCATATTCAATTCTATTTTCATCAATTACTCTAAGTTTTTCCCCATTTTTTGCACGCAAAGACCTTGCAATATGTTGATAATTTTCTTTATCATCAATAGTTACAAGGTCATTTGATATATTTTTTGAATTTATAAAAAAGTGTGGCATATTAGTAATCTGATGGAGCTGAATCGTCATCATCTTTTAGAGAAGACAAGTCATCGCTATATGTTGAATCAAAATCTTCAGGAAGCATATCTGTATCAGGCCATACAGTTTCGTCATCAAAACGGCAAGCACTCATGTTGTTTGCTGTAGAGAAATCTGAGTTTGATAAATCGCTTTCATCAAAAATACAGCCAGCAACGTCAGTTTCGTTGAAGTTGCAGTAATTTACTGCTGCGTACGAGAAATCTGCACCAGGCATAATTGCTTCTGAAAAATCACATTCAACAAGGTTTGAACGAGTAAAATCAACTGATGTTAAGTCACAGTTTTGGAATTTTACTTCTGTTAAATGTGAATCAGCAAACGAGCTTGAATTTAAGTCTACATCAGTAAAATCAACTTCTGTAAGTGTTAAGTTAGAAAAATCAACTTCGCTTAAATCAATATCTTCTTGATCTTTTTTCCATTCATTAAATTTTTGTGGATTGTCTTGAATTAATGCGATAAGTTCGTCTTTAGTGTAATTCGCCATTGATGTTCTCCTATTTATATTATTCTGATATTATGTTCATTTGCATTGCCAAAAGGACTGCTTGAGTCCTGTTTGATACTTTTAATTTTTTGAAAATACTATTTAAGTGAGTTTTTACAGTAACTTCTTTTAAAAATAGTTTTTCTGCGATTTCGTGGTTGCTTCCACCCTTTGCCACCAATGAAAGAACTTCTTTTTCTCTTTGGGTTAATTCTTCAATTGGTTCATCTGATGTGAAAGACATATCAACTGATTTAACTTCTTTTTTGTTCCAATTAGAACGTCTTAAAACAGCTTCAATTCTAGCCAAAAGGTTAGGTAAAACGAAAGGTTTTACAATATAATCATCAGCGCCAATTTTTAAGCCTGAAACGATTTTTTGTTCTTCACTTACGGCTGTAATCATTATGACTGGAATCATTTTAGTTTTTTCAGAAGTTCTGATAGATTTTAATGTGTCCCAACCATTCATATTTGGCATCATTACGTCAAGCAAAACGATATCAATTTTATCAGCTTCTTTTGATAAAATTTTTAATGCTTTGATTCCGTCTGTAGCTACCACAACTTCATAGCCATACATTGGCAAAGCATCTTCTAAATATTTTGGGTTATCGTCAACAATTAAAATTTTTGCTAATTCTGCCATAATATTTTCCTTTAAACTATTTTGTTTTTAATTGCTTTTAATGCTGCTTGAAGTCTATCATCAACTTCAAGTTTTTGCAATATGCTTGCTACGTGTGCCTTTGTTGTATTTATACTTACTAAAAGTTCGTTTGCAATATCAGTGTTGCTGTATCCTTCTGTGATAAGTTTTAATATTTGAGCTTCACGTGCTGTTAAATTATAATCTGTTTTGTTTGGTGTAACCTCATACGATTGGGTGGTTGTTGCTGCTTTTAAAACGATGTGTGAGATTGAAGGGTCAAACCAAGCTGCTCCGTCTAAAACAGATTGAACAACATTTACTAATCTTTGAGGGTTAATTTCTTTTGAGCAATAAGCATTTGCGCCTGCTTTAATGCTGTTCAAAACTTCCTTTTCATCATTGTGAGAAGTTAAAATTACAATTTTTGTATCCTTATTTATGGCGCGAATTTTTTTTGTTGCCTCAATACCATTCATATTCGGCAAGCCTAAATCCATAATGATAAGTTGAATGTCATTATTTTCAAATAGTTCAATACCTTTTTCTGCAGAATCTGCTTCAAAAATTGTTCCGATAAATTCGACATCTTCAAATGCAGTTTTCAAACCGAAACGAGTTAGTTCGTGGTCTTCTATGATTAAAATGTTATTTTTCATTATAGGTATAACTCCTTCTTTGCTTCTGCGCAATTAGGGTTTAATTTTAAGCATTTTCTGAAATACAATGCTGCAGTTTGCATATCATCTTGACTTTTGTAGATTAAACCTTGATAGTAGAAATATCTAAAATCATTTTGGTCTAGGTAATACGCAATTGCTAGGTAATCTTCTGCCATTGAGAAATTATCTCTTGAAATTTCATAACGAGCAAGAGCAAGCCATGCATTTGTGTACATGATATTAATGCCTAGAGCTTTTTTCAAGTAAGTCAATTCTTTGTATGGCTCAATTAGAGCAATGCTGTAGTATGCTTCGTATTCAGTTGCAGAATCTCTTAAAACTTTTTCAAACATTTCTTTTGCTTTGCGTTCATTGCCTAAGCTTTGGTATGTTTGAGCGATTTTAACTTCTGCTTTGTTTGCATTTTCGCTATCTTTTGCTGCAATTTTAAAGTTCTTCATTGCTCGTTTATAGTTTTTATTCAAGTAATTTACTTGTCCTAAAGCCAAGTTTGCAGTTGAATCGTTTTTATCGCGTTTGATAGTTTTTTGTGCCATATCTTGTGCTTTTTCATATTCCTGCATTGACAAGTAAACTTTGCTTAGCAATGAATTAACTTGAGCATTGAAGTTCTTTTTCTTTGTAATGGCACTTTGTAGAGTTTTGATTGACTTGTTAAAATCACCTTCAAGGTAATAATAGTAGCCTAAGTGGTAATTTTTAACGTTGTCTTTTGTTGCACATTTATAAAGAACATATTGTTCAATGGAATCAACTCTTCTGATTAGTTCTGATTCTGTTAAACGTTCTTTTTTAAGCTGTTTTACAACCTTTAATGCTTCTTGAGGCTTCATACCATTTGCAAGAATTTTTGCTTCAAGTATTTTGTAATTCAAGTTTTGCGGATTTTTTGTAATCGCAACTTGAATATATTGTTTTGCAATTTGCAAGTTGTTAGCTTTGTATGCAGCAAGTGCTAAAATGTAGTTTGCATAATCATATTTGTTTAAAATTTCTTCGTTTTGAAGTAACTCTTCCATAACTTCTTTGCTTTGAGCGTTAAACATTATGTTTGAATATGCTTCTGCTAAATAGATTTCTTCTTTGTAAGGTAATCTATTTTTTGGATAGAAGAAAGTTTCAATGTTTTCGATGTGGTTACGAGAAATGTTTGGGTCAGAGGTTTTTTGATTTGCTCTATCTGAAAGGTAGAAGAAACCATAATCAGCCAATTTCCCTGACATCAAGATATAACCAAAGTCACTTGTTTCAATGTTATCAAGTATAAATTTATAATCTTCATAAGCAACTTCAACATTTGCACCTTTAAATTTGTCTGTAGCCTTTAAAAATTCATTAAATGCATCGACTTGAGAGGCTGTAATGTTGAAATTTATTGCCAATTGAGTAACTTTCATTGATGGATCAAGCAAGTTGATTGAAAGTTTGTTGAAATTGTCGTTTACGTTTATATTATTATTGCTTTGTGCCAAACAAACTGTCGAGGCGCTAAGCAACACTGCAAGTGTTATTAAGCACTTTTTAATCATTGTCTAAGTCCCTTATAATTTCATGACCATAATAATATGTGTTGAATAAACTAATAAAGTTTTGTTGAGTGTTATCCAACGTATCTGGTTCAAGGTTTAAAGTATCATATAAATCATTCATTGTGTATTGAGCCAAGAATTTTTGGTCTTCTGGCTTTAATTCCAAGTGGTTTTCTGTTAAAAATACTTGGATAATTTTATCACAAGACAGACTCATAAACACTTTTACGACATCTCCGTCAAAGTGAGTTCCTGAGTCTTGTTTTAAAATGCTCATAACTTTTACGATAGGCATTTTGTCACGATAGTGTCTTTTTGATGTAATAGCATCAAAAACGTCAGATACTGCCAAAATTCTGCCACCTAAAGGAATGTCAGTTCCATGAAGTGAACGGTAATATCCATTGCCGTCAAATCTTTCGTGGTGAGAACATGCGATTTCTGTTACTTTTTTGAAGTCATCTGACATGTGAATTTTTTGTAGAATGTCGTGTGTAATAACAACGTGCGATTGAATATGCTTATATTCTTCGTCTGTTAAACGACCTTCTTTTTGAAGAACTGAGTCACGAATACCAATTTTACCGATATCGTGCAAAGTTGCAGCTTTTTCAATAATTTCAACTTCTCTATCTGTAAGTCCCATTTTCTTTGCAATAAGTGAAGAGTACATTCTAACACGACTAGAATGACCTGCTGTAATCTTATCGCGAGCATCGATAGAGGCCGCGAGTGTTTCAATAAAACTTTCAAACACAACTTTTTGTTCATCTAACATTTTTTGTTGAGTCTTGAACAGTTGCGCATTTTCCAACGCGATACCTGCAGATGAACCGATTGCTACCAGCAAATCTTCGTCTTCATCTGTAAAATATCCATCAAGTTTATTTAGAACTTGGAATGCACCTACAATCTCGTTTTGTAAGTTTTTAATAGGCATACAAAGGATTGTTTTTGTTTTATAACCTGTTTTGCTATCAACTTCAGGGTTAAATCTTGAATCATTGTAAGCGTCTTTGATGTTAATAGTTTCGCCTGTTTTTACACAGTGACCAGCCAAACCTTTGTCTGCAGGGAATCTGATTTCAGTATTTTCCATACCCAAGGCAACTTTTGACCACAATTCATTATTCTTTTTGTCGTATAAAAATACAGTACAACGGTCTGCTTGAATTGCCTCTTTTGTTTCCTCTGCAATAACTCTGATTAGTTCATCAATATTTGTTTCAGCAGAAACAGATTGACCGATTTTTACTAACGCAACCATTGGATCACGTTTGTTTGCTAAAAGTTTGTTTGAATTTACCGATAATTCGTTTAATTCGTTTGTAATATTGTCTAACAGATTTAGTTCATCAGCCTTAAATGCAAGGTTTTTGGCATTTGTAAGGTGAATTTTTGCAAGTTCTTGATTGTTGTCTAATTTGTATACACAACCTAAAACATATTCACAAAAAGTTTTAGCTGTATGGTTTTGAGAATATGTAGCTAAATATTTTGCATCTTCTAATAAATTTAAAGATTCCTCGTAATTGTTTTTATCGTTAATGTAGTCTAAAGCTCCTTCCAAAGAAAGGCATAAAGACATCATGTTATCTAGTTTTGAATTTTTAAAGGTTGTTTTTGCTTCGTTTAACAAATTTATACTCATAGAATAATTCTTTTTATTAAACTCTCTTATTGCTGTATTAAGCAAGTTAGAAGCGTATTCAATCTCTTTCTCGTCTGATAATTTGATAGTTTCCATATTAACCCTTTGTTATAGTATATTTTTATTGTACAATATATCCTATAATATTTCAAAATATTTTAATAAAATTTTTATACGGAGAAACGGACTTGAACAAGATTACAATTTTAATACCAGTTTATAATGAAGTGGAAACTTTAAGAACAATCCTTGAAAAGGTTGAAAATGCTGATTTTTGCGGATTAGAAAAAGAAATTATTTTAATTGATGATTGTTCAACAGACGGAACTAAAGAAATTTATCCATCTTTACCATATAAAGTTTTGTATCATGATGTAAATCAAGGTAAAGGTGCAGCACTTAGAGATGGCTTTAAAGAAGCAACAGGTGACATTATTATTATTCAAGATGCAGATTTGGAATATGATCCTGTTGATTATAAAGATTTAATCCAATTGATTTTGGATAACAAAGCAGATGTAGCTTATGGTTCAAGATTAAATGGCGGTAAACCTTCAAGAGCATTTATGTTCCACCATTTATTGGGTAACAAATTACTTACATTTGTGACAAATGTTTTATACAATACGACTCTAACAGATATGGAAACTTGTTATAAAGCTTTCCGTGCTGATTTTATAAAAGACATAGAGATTAAGTCAAACAGATTCGATTTTGAACCTGAAATTACAGCAAAAGTCCTTAAAAAAGGCGCAAGACTGTACGAACTTTCTATTTCTTACTATGGTAGAGAGTTTGCCGAAGGTAAAAAGATTACTTGGAAAGACGGTTTTCACGCATTATGGGCTTTGATTAAATTTAGGTTTGTCGACTAATTTGAAAAATCTCTTATTTCATGGTAACTTGAAACCAGATAGGAGTCCGAAATGAAAAATTTAGTAGTAGGCGCAGGTTTAACAGGCGCTGTGATAGCTGAAAGAATTGCAACAATGCTTCGTGAAGAGGTTACTGTTATTGATAGAGCTTCACACGTAGGCGGAATGCATTACGATTATGTTGACAAAGATACAAATATCCTTGTTCATCCAAGACACGTAAACTTTTTACATACAGAACACAAATTTATTTGGGATTATCTATCAAAATTTGGAAAATTAGCTCCTGTAACATTTAAACCAAGTGTTAGAGTTCAAGGCAAGAATGTTTCTATGCCATTGTGTTTATGCACTATTGATGGGTTGTTTCCAGAAGATTTTGCAAAAATGTTAACCAACAAATTGATTGCAAAATTTGGTTATAACAGACAAATTACACTTGCTGAAATGTACAGAAACATGGATGAGGATTTAAAATTCTTAGCTAATTATTTCTATGAAAATGTATTTAAACCATATACAGTAAAACAATGGGGTATAGATGAAGATGCTCTTCCTGAATGTGAAGATACTTACTACCCATTCTATATCAGCAATGATAACAGATATTACAAAGAAAAATATGTTGCTATACCTGAAAATGGTTGGGCAGAATTAATTGAAAATATCTTAAAAAATAACAAAAATATTAAATTAAAATTGAATACAGATTTTTCAGATATTAACCCTGCAAAATTTGATAGAATCTTCTTTACAGGCTCTATTGATGAATATTTTGATTACAAACATGGTGAATTACCTTACAGAAGTGTAAGAATGGATATCGATAGCAAAGCTCATGAATATAATACTCATTGTGGTACATACAATTGGCCTTATGAATACGATTTTATAAGAGCTCACATTTTTGCGGATCATTTACCAGATAAAATTTATCCAAGTAATAAAGATATTATTGGATACGAATATATTGAACCATTTGAATTAGGCAAAAATGAAAGATTTTACCCAATCAACAATGTTGTTTCAAACGAAGTTTATGCAAGATATTTAGAAGATGCTAGTCAACTTGATAATGTTTATTTTGCAGGTCGTTTAGGTGAATTTAAATATTATGAATCTGACGAACTTGTAAGACGCGCATTTGAAATTGTTGCAAGTTTGGTTATGCGCCCAGAAGAACCTGAAGAAGTTATAGAAGTAGTTACTATTGACGAGGATTTCGACGATAATGACATCAATAATTAACGAAGAATACTTATCATACGTGGATTATCTAAAATCTGTGAATTTTGACAGAATTTTAGAGATTTTAAAAATAAAATATGCAGGTAAAAAGGTTATTTTATTTGGAACAGGTGTATTTTTAGATGCCATTCTTGACAACTATAACATTACAGATTATTTGAATATCATAGGCGTAAGTGACAGAAGAGCAGAAGGTACAAGCGAAACTACTTACAAAGAATTTAACTTGTATAAACCAATAGCTCTAAGAGCGTTGAACTTTAACGTTGTTTTAGACACAAGTGTTTTGTTCGAAAAAACTACAAAATATTTAAGACGTAATTTTTATGTTAAAAAATCGGTTGAAATTGCGCCAATAGTTCAAATTCCATTTACTGACAAGTTTAAACAATTTGTAGAAAAACAAAAATCTGCGTTTGAATATTTAAAAACAAGCAAAGATATCTTTAAATTTTTAATGTACTATTTTACATTAAATTCTCAAGAGCTTGTTTCAAAAGCAAATTATTTGAAGAAATTAAAGAACATTAGAAGTTCTAAAGAGCCTGTAAAAGTTGCGTTTTTGTGTTCAGACACGCAACATACAGATTTTGTAGGGTTGTATAATTTACTTTATTTCGACAAGGATTTTAAAACTTTTCCGATAATTATTACGCCAAAACAATTGTTGGAAAGCGAACCTGTGAACGAAGAAAATATGAAGCGAGATGTTGATTTCTTCAATACTTTTGATACAAAAGTAATTGATGGTTGGGATAGAGAAACAAACACTTTGCCTTGTATTCATGCGTTTAAACCTGATTTGATTTTCTATCAAAAACCTATATATATCAAAGATGATTTTTCACCTTATGTAATGTCAGAACAGGCTTTGACCTTTACAATAGAATACGATACAAGAAATGCAGATTTTACGGCTCTTGGTTCAAAATATTTTAGAAAACAAGTTTCAAACTTGTGGAAAATTTTTGTAAACAACGACGAAGATCGCAAACTATACGAAGAATATACAGATATTTCGCACAAAGATGTGGTTCAAGTTGTGAATAAAAATATCAATACCGCAATCGTGAAGTATTTGAAAAAGACATTAAAACGTTAATTATTTGCCTAAAACTTCATCTGCAGAATGTTTGAATAGTTCAACCCATTCGTGAGTTTTTTGTGCATCAATTGAATCAAGAGTTCCACCGCTACGGTTTTCGTGTCCGCCAGCGCATAAATCAGGAGAAGTTTTTGCTTTGATGTTATCAATAATTTGTTTTGCGTAATCACCTTTTGTTTGAAGGCTCATTTTGTAGATGTTGCCGTTTGTAGGATAAAATACTGCAACAGCATCTACGTCGCCTTTTTCAAGAGTGTTTCTTCTGTATTGTTGTAAAACTTTTGTTGAACGAACGGTGTCTTTACCTAAATCTTCCCACTCTTTGTCGTTTGGAGAGATTTCAATGTAGGCAAACTTACCGTTATTTGAATATAGAGTTTTATCTTTTAATGTTTTTGAAAAAGCAATTTCTTTGTCTGTTAATTTTGTTTTATCTGCAAAATGTTTTAGAACTGCAAACTTGTCGAAAACTCTCATGTGTCCAAGAACATTTTTCATAACTTCTTTTGTGTTGCCTAAATCGTCTACCTTTTCTGTAACCTTAACCTTGCCAAGCTTGTTAACCTTGGCAATTCCTTCTTTTGAAGTATCGTCAAGCATACCAGCAAATAATGAACGTGCTTCTTCATGTGTGGCTCTGTGACCTACAGCATCAAAAAATCTTGAAATGATTGCACAGTTTGATTTTGCAGATGAATCAATGTAGTAATTTTTGGCATCTAATGCTGGCATGGCATTCTTTTTATAAGATTGAGTAATTTTGTTGTAATCTTTTACAACGACATCTTTATCGTTGTGGTGGTCAAATCCAACGATGTTTGAACCGTAACTGTTGATGAACTTCAAAACATTAGAGCCAACTCTAACAGGAGAACTAAAGTCTACACATAAAGCAATATCCGCTTTTTGAGTATTGTCTGAAACTTCATTGGCTTGGATAATGTTATATTTTTGTACGTCATATTGATAATTTTCTTTACCGCTAGAAACAACAAGTCTAGGAGTTACGCCTTGACCTTTAAGATAAGAATACAGTGCTTTTGCGCTGTTGAAAGTGTCTTCATCACTAGAAGTATGACAGAAAATATCAACCGTTTTGGCTGATTTAAGCTTGTTGTCAATATATCTAGCACAATTTTTCGGCATAACATTTGCCGTAAAATTAGGACGTATAAAATTGTTTTGACTATTTATATTCATTTACACACAAAATTACTACTCTTATATAAAGTATATTCGTGTATGAAAATTGCCATGTCGAAGAGAATTTAATATTTCATCATTCTAAAATATAAGATAGGTGAAATAAGGAAAACAAAACAAAGTTTTGTCAAATAAAAAGCCGTTTCATTCGAAACGGCGTTAAAATTTTGTGTATAGGGAAGGAAATAAGGAAAATTTTTCGGTAAGCAATCATCAATTAAGAGAATAATTGGAATGATTTGCTGATATTGTCACTGATTAATGATTTTACTGAATCATATTCTGTTTTTAATGCATTGTGTTCAGTATCCATTTCTTTCATTTGTTGGTCTAATTTCTTTTCTTTTGTGTTAATCTTAGCAGTCTTAGCATTGTATTCAGCTTCCGCTTTTGCTAAATCTTTATCTTCATTTTGGATACCTAATGTTGTATTGCTTGAAACAGATGTTTCAGTCCATTTGCCTGTTGTACCATCTTTTTGTTGAAGTGCAAATTGACCTGATTCAATCATTTCATACATTTGTGCTGCTGTGATATTATTACTACTGCATTCTTTACCATCTTTGCCAACTAATTTGAAACCATATTGAGCTAAGTTGCTAGGTCTCAAGTCAATTTTTTGAGCTTGACCAGATGAATAATCTGTGTAAGTTAATTTACTTGCGTTTAATGCTTTTGTATAAGCATTTGCAACTTCTTCTGATTCATCAGCTAATCTGATTTTTGTGTTTGAAATTTGTTGAGAACGAAGTTCGATATCGTTCATACGAGATGTAATTGCTAACAATCTAGCTTGTGATGCTGACATACCCATAGGCTTTACTCCTTTACACGATATCTTATAACTTACATTTTTGTTATCGACCTAAATGCATGTAAACTTGAGGGTTTTAGATTGCTCTGTTACATAACTTAATAAAATAGACTCATGAACCAAGTATAGCAAGGACATGTGTTTTGGCGTTTTTTAAGTATTTTCTTCAAAATAACCAAAAGATTTTAAAGTTTTGTCTTTTTTGCGCCAATCTTTTTCAACTTTTACGGTCAAATCAAGATAAACTTTTTTCTCTACAATTTCTTCTAATTCAAGACGGGCTTGTGTTCCAATGGTTTTTAATAGTGAACCATTTTTGCCTATAAGGATACCTTTTTGGCTTTTGTGTTCACAATAAATTGTTGCATAAATTTTGTCGATGTTTTCTTCTTCGCGGTAATTGTCAATCATAACAGCGATTGAGTGCGGAATTTCATCTTGTGTGTTTAGTAAGATTTTTTCACGTATAATTTCTGATGCAACATCGCGCATTGTTTCTTCTGTCAAAACATCTTCTGGATAAAGTAAATCACCAGTTGGCAGTTTTTTATAAATGTTGTCTAATAGGGTGTCGATGTTTCTTCCTGTTTTTGCAGAAATTTTTACGGTTGGAAGATTTTTTTCAAAAAGTGTTTTGTAACTTAATAAGTTTTGTTCAACTTTTTCAAGTTTTTTAACTTTGTCTAACTTGTTTAGAACAATAATAACAGGAGTTTCTGTTTTAGATAGAATGTTTTGAACAATCCACTTGTCACCCTTGCCAGCAGGGTCTGAGGCATCTACTAGGAATAGAATTAAATCACTGTCAGGAACTGCCACTTTTGCTTCATCTAGTAGAAATTCCCCAAGCTTGTTAAGAGGCTTGTGCACTCCAGGGGTATCAACAAAAACGATTTGTCCTTTGTCAGTTGTTAAAATACCTTTAATTCTTTTTCTTGTAGTTTGAGCTTTGTCTGTTGCAATAACAATCTTTTGTCCAAGAATTTGGTTCAAAAGAGTTGATTTGCCTACGTTAGGTCTTCCAATAATTGTTACGAATCCGCTTTTCATAAAATTAGGATATCATAAACAAGATGTTTTTAATCAAAAAATCCCTCAAATGTAGTATTTTTGTCGTTGCTCATATATTTTTTATTATTATAATGATAATATTAATTTCAGGAGAATATTCCGTGAAAAAAGAGATAGTAAAATCAACAATTTTATTAACTACTTTATGCTTTGCGCTATCGCAAGGCGCTTTTGCTGCGGATAATAAAGAACTTGTCAGAATGGACTTAGACCAAAATTCTGACGGCTCTGTAAAGGTTAATATTTATACTGATAAACCTTATACCGAACAGATTATTGTAAACAAAAAGCCTGATAATAAATATGTAATTTTGCTTCCTGAAACAGTAAACACAATGGGTATAAAACCTGATGTTTCAGGCTTATCTAACGTAAAGGGTGTTGATGTAAAAACTCAACAATATTCTTCTTTGCCAAATAAAGGCTATACAAAGATTACTATTGACGGAAAAAGACCTATTGAGGTTGTGCCACAAACACATGTTTCTCGTACAATGCAAACTCCAAGAAGAAGTGTTGCAGAACAAACACGTAGTGTAATGTCACAATCAAATAGACGACCTTACGTTACACCTCAACAAGTTCAAATGACAGTACCACAAAGAGTTTTGAATCAATCAAGACCTGCTACTCATAGTGATTTTGTTCCTGCTTACGAACGCCAAAGACAATATAATAATGCTCAAACAGCGACAAGACAATATTCTCAACCAACACAAAATTATGTTTCAAGACCTGTTCAACAAACTCGTCAAGAAACAGTTGTTTCACAACCTCAAAGAGCTGTTCAACAATTTGCGCAAACTGTTCAACAAGCAGTTCAACCACAAGTTCAACAACAGCAAACTCAGTTGGTTGAAACAACTCAAACTTCAAATAACGCTTTAACTGAAAATGAACAAGTTGCTTTAGAAGATAATAACAATCAAGCAATTGATGATGCAACAGCAAAACAATTAGAAGCAAATGACGATGATATTACAGAAGATGATTTAGCATTCTTTAAAAAGATTATTAGATTTAAGCAAAAAGTTGTAAGAAAGATTAAACAAATTCTGTCTTTCAGAATTTCTTTCTCAACATTTATGGGCTTAGCTCAATTTGCATTGCTAATAGTTTTGGTTAAAATCATTGGCGATTTAGTTAAAAGAATACAATATCCAAACGGAGAAAATATTGAAACTCGTCCTGTAACAAAAAGATTAATTCACAACAACGATGAAACTTTTGATCAGGCTTATCCGTCTTATTCAAATATGGACGTATACAATACGTCACGTAGCAATTTTGAGGAAGATAACAAGGAAGGATTTAACATAAAACCTCTTTCAACTTCATCAAGTTTTGCTAAAAGTAATAATCTTTACTCAAATGGAAATATGATGTATAATCAACAACAGCCAGCGAGTCAAAGTTTTATTCAACAAAACGATTTCTATCGACCATTGAATAAGATTAGTAAGGAAGAAAAGATGTCAATCTTTGATGAAAAAGCGGAAGATATTGAACGTACTATATTCAAAAATCCTTTGAAGCAAATCAGCAAGCAAGAAGAACAAACCTTGTTTGACGAAGATGAACCAGCTTCGTTCAATTCGCCATTTAATGGTCAAGAGGATTACTCAATCAAAGAACAAGAAGACGAATTTTTCAACTATAATGGCAATTCTGGAAACGACGAAGACTTCTTCATTTTTGAAGATGAAGAAGACGATGATGATATCGAATACCAAGAAGACTACGTTGATGAAGAAGATGATGCTGAATATGAAGAAGACTCTTATGATGACGAAGAATATGAATACGAAGATGATGGCGAAGAGTACGATGAAACAGAAGGCGTAGAAGACGAGGCTCAACCTCAAGAACCTGAACAAGCATCTGACCCGTTTGAACATTTAACTGTAAAATCTAAATTTGTAATAGATGGTACAAGAGGTTTTGCGCTAGTTAGTGTAGATGGATTAAACGCTTTAATTGGCTATGTTGGTTCAAAAATTAGCGTTATCAGAAAATTTAAAGAAGAAATTAATGATAAAATGCAAGTTCGCTTGAATGAACAAGCAGACGAAAATACACTAATTTATATCATTAGAGTTGGCAAATTCAAAACTTTGGTAGAAGTTAAACCAGATTCTATTAGACAATTGTTGGATTTATAATAAACTATGAAGAAATTACTGGTTTGTTTGATTTTTGCTCTAACTTTTTGTACTGCGTGTTACAGGCATGATGATACTCCGACAATTAAATTTGCAAGTTGGGGTTCGCAATCAGAAGTAGCTATTTTGAAACCTCTGATTGAAGATTTTGAACAAAAAAATGATGTAAAAGTGGAATTTATGCATATTCCGCAAAATTATTTTCAAAAATTACACCTGCTTTTCGCTTCAAATATGCCTCCTGATGTGATATTTATAAACAATCTGTATTTGCCTGTTTATGCTGATTTTTTAGAAGATTTAACTCCTTACGCTAACAAAGAAGTTTTTTATAAAAAATCACTAGAGGCAATGACATATGATAACAAGGTTTTGGCTATTCCGAGAGATGTTTCAAATTTGGTGGTTTATTATAACAAAGACCTTTTTGATAAATATAGAATAGCTTACCCTAAAAAGGATTGGACTTTTGATGATTTATTAAAAAAGTCTTTGGAGTTTAAAAAACACGAAATTTTCGGAATAAGTTTTGAAACATCAAACTTGTTTTACTTGCCGTACTTGATGAGCGAGGGTGGCGGAATACTTGCGGACGATTTAAAAACAGTTATAATCGACGAACCTCAATCGCAAAAAGGGTTACAGTTTTATGCAGATTTAAGAAATAAGTATAACGTTGCACCTAAAAAATCACAAAGTGCGAGTGAAACAATGGCGCAAATGTTTTTGCAGAAGCAAATAGCGATGCACATTTCAGGTCGTTGGTTAGTTCCAAAATATAGAGAAGTTGCAGATTTCAACTGGGATATAATTAATTTTCCAAACGGTGATAAAGGAAGCGTTGTTCCAATGGATGCTTCAGGTTGGGCGGTTTGTAAACAATCTAAGCAAAAGGACTTGGCACTAAAATTTGTTCAATATTTGTCATCAAAAGAGTCAATTGAAAAACTTACTCAATCTGGTTTGATTACACCTGCAAGAATTGACGTTGCAAATTCAGAAACCTTTTTGAAAGGTAAACCAAAATCTTCGCACGTATTTTTAGATGTAATTGAAACTTCAAAACCAACACCAGTTTCAAAAGATTATCGGGAAATCTCAGACAAAATGGACATAAAACTAGAACCCCTGTTCGAAAAATAAATTCAGGGTGACATTAAAATTGAGTGTATAGCATTACGTCATTCTGAACTTGATTCAGAATCGCAATGTTATTCCAAAGAAACCATGCGACCCTGAAATAAATTCAGGGTGACGAAGAAATTGAGTAAAAAAACTAATGTCTTTCCCATAAAAACTCGTGACCTTATAAACTCAGTGTAGCTTAAAAACAACAGTTATCGCCTTCTCTATTATACCAAATTTAACAACAAAATTCGTCCGTTTTAAACGTACGTGTTTTAACGTACGTAAAAATACGGACAACAAACTTTCAAATAGTTGATAATGTTGAGTTGCGCCATTAAAAATCCTGTGCCGACAGGCTCAGTAAGACTTTTAGAAAAGTAATTATGCACGATTGTACTTTATTGCGTTATTCTCAGGCTTTTGTCCGTAAAATCACGTACGTGATTTTACGGACTTGATGAAAATTCAAAAATTTGTTATAATGAAAAGAAAATATGGAGAAAGAATATGCTTGAAATTATTGAAAACAAAGCTTCTCGGCTTTGTGAGTGGATGAACACTAGTAGTAACGCGACTTTTAGGCTTTGTGATTTAAAGCCTAATTTTATGTTTTTGTTGCGTAGGATAAAAGAATTGTGTCACCCTGAACTCGATTCAGAATCTCATAAATGTATAGAAGAAAAATCTAACGTTTTGTCGTTCCGAACTTGTTTCGGAATCGCAATGTTATTCCAAAGAGGCCATGCGACCCTGAAACGAGTTCAGGGTGACAACGTATTCAATATTCCGTCATACCGCGCAAACGAAGTGCGTTGCGGTATCTTTAAAAAGGTCTTGAGAAAGATCCCGCAATGCGTTCCACTTATGCGGGATGACATAAAGATTGGACATACCTTCAAAAAAGCCTTCGCCTTCACCCTAGCAGAAACCCTAATCGTAATGGGTATTATTGGCGTGGTTGCAGCGCTAACAATTCCAAACTTGAACTCATCAACAGCAGACAAAGAAAAAGTTGCGAAATTACAAAAAATATATTCAAACTTGAATGATGCTTTTGGACGCGCGCAAGCGGTGTATGGTTCATTTGATGAATGGACACAGGATGATACGACAGATTCAGCTAAATTAACACGTATTGGCGAACGTATTTCAGAGTTTTTAAAGGTTACAAAAACTTGTAATCAAACAACAGGTTGTCGTCCAAACTCAAAACAGTATAATTTTTATGGTGATGAACTTTCTAGTAATTATAATGCAAGTTCAAAATATGGATATAATGTTATATTAGCTGATGGTACAGCGTTATTAATAGAAAATTCAGGTGCTGCTAGTCTGCAAATCCATGCTGATATAGATGGTATCAATAAGGGAGCAAATAAAGAAGGTACTGATTTATTCACGTTCTCTGTAGTTGAAGAAAATGGAGTATATTCAATACTTCCAACAGCAAGAGGATTTACGATGGATGAATATATTGGTGAACCAATAAACGTGGATAATGGATATGGGATTGCAACTTGGGTAATAGTTAATGGTAACATGGATTATCTAAAGGCAGATAATAATGGCAAATGCCCTAATGGTAAAGTCTTGAATTGGACTACCAATACATCTTGTAAGTAAAAATACAAAATAATAAACTAGAGGCGCGAGCGGAACGCTCGCGCCTCTAGTTTATATTCAATTTTAGTATATCACACTCGTTTTATCCGATTTCGTCTTCGCCTTTTTTAAGTGCGCTCAAGTCAACTTCTAACTTGCCGTCTGATTGGTAAGACAATGTTTGAGCAACTGCTGCTGGATAGAAGTGGAAGTTTTTAATCTTGCCTGTATTGATTCTTTCAATAACTTCGTCCATATATTTTTGAGTGTTTGTTTTCATTTCTGGGTGCATATCAACCCAATCGCCCAATGGTATAGAACTTCTTTCATGGTTACAACCACCACATTCTAGCAAGTAGTTTGTTTCAACATCTCGTCCACCTTCTGATTGAGGCTTAATGTGTTCAATTGTGCCGACGGAAAGTTTTACTAAACGTTGTCCGATTTCTGAGTGGCTTCTGTCTGAATATTTAACAACAAAAGCACTTACGTCATTTTGAGAGGTTGGCATTTTTTCTGCCTCTGTTCTCATTTGTTTGTATACTTTTTCATCAGAAATCTTGCTTTCTAAATCGTCCATATCCTTCAAGAATGCTTTACGTTTAAACTTAATTTCTTTGTCGTTAGAAGAAACATATTTTCTTGTTTCGTCAGTAACTTTTTTTACTGTTTCTTGTTCTTTTTCTGACAGCGTTTTTGACAATGTGTCAACTGTATCAAGAATTGAATTTTGTTTTGCTTGTAATTTTTTCAATTCAGGTTCTCTGTGTTCTTTTAACAAGTCGCTAAAGTTTGCATCAGGCTTTTCTTCTGACCAGTTTTTTAGGAGGTTGAAGCATTGTTTTTCAACAGGACGCATATTATCTTCAAATTCGTCCAAAGCTTTTACGGCTTGTTTACTTGTGCAACCTAAGCCTTTTGTTACTTTGTTCATATCCTTTTGTGTCATCATTTCAATACCACAACAAGGACAAGTAATGTGACCTAAACTTCTCACTCTATCTGCGTTTTTTAAACCTGTAAATGCAATTTGTTCTACATTTTGTTGGGGTTCAACCGCAGGTGATTTTTCAAACCTGTCTGGTCTTGTTGCAAACTTTAAATTTGCAAATGGTTGTGGATTGTTTTTTACATACCTGTAAATTCTTGGTGTCGCAAATGCTGCGAATACTTGAATTGGTGGAATCATGTCCTTCTTCCCTAAGCAACAATGCTTAATTTTTTATTTTGAGTACCCTTAGTTTTATACTGTTCTTTCTTTTGAGCTTTAGAAACTATCTCAGCTTCTTGATTTTTTACTCTTGCCATCTCGTGTGCGATTTGTCTTTTGCTCAATTTTAATTTTGAAGTGTCTAGTTTAATTTTACCCTTAGATTCTTTTTCGACAGTTTCTGCTACTAGAATAGGATAAACACGGCATCTTTGCAATGCCTCTTTTTTATTAATTTTTTCAATTACTGCATCAATATAATTTTGCATATGGTCTTTGATTTCAGGGTTCTTGTCTACCCATTTATCAAGTGGCATATTTTTTCTGCGAGTATTCCATTCTTTACTTGCATAAACATAATTAGAATAAATGTTTTTGC
This sequence comes from uncultured Candidatus Melainabacteria bacterium, assembly GCA_937895785.1. Taxonomy (GTDB): domain Bacteria; phylum Cyanobacteriota; class Vampirovibrionia; order Gastranaerophilales; family Gastranaerophilaceae; genus UBA6984. The sequence goes on from CALBKW010000010.1 coordinate 26,631, forward strand.
CACCTTCCGAACCGTCTTGTGGGTGTCGAGGTGTAATGTGTTCTAATGAACCAACTGAAGGTTCAACAAGTGAAATACCGATTTGGAACGGTGTTTTTTCTTGTTTTGTGCCAGCATCTTTTTGTGTAAATTTAACGATAAATGCGCTTACGTTGTCGTGTGAACGTGGTACATCTTCTGCAATGTTCAATAATTCTTGCGCTTTATCTTGCTCATTCATATTTTTAGTTACGTTATTAAGTTTTTCCAACAAACGTCTTCTACGGAAAATGTAGTTAGGGTCTTGCTTTTCAAGAATTTCTTTTGAACTTGCAAGAAGTTTGCCAACATTTTTTGCATCGTCTTTGTTTTTGATTGTTTTGGCGCATTTAAACATTCGGTGAAGAATTTTCTGCTCAATGTTTTGAATGTTCTTCAAATGCTCTGGTCTTACTGTGTCTAATAACTCTCTTAAATTCTTTTCTGGTTCTTTTTTGCTCAAATCTTTAAGAATGCCAAAAACTTCCTTTTCAACAGGGTGCATTCTATCTTCAAATGGTTGTAATAGCTCAATAGCCTTGTCGCTTCTTCCTCCAAGGTTGTTTTTATTCAAATGGTTAATTTCTTTACCGTTAATCACTCTTGTTCCACAATAAGGACAAGGTACATCGCCCAATTCTCTGATGCTTTTTCCTACAATACTGTTATCAACCGATGTAAACGAAATGTTTGCAACGGATTGAGAAGGTGTAAATGTGTCGGTTTTTAATGTTTTCAAGGCAAAAGGATTTGTTTGATATTTGTTATCAAACAACTTTGGCGTTTGAACCTTATTTAAAGACACACTAATAGGATTGAGCATACTTATATATAGCTCCTCAAGATTTGTTTTTGCCTTAATTTCAGCATGCTTTTACAAATGTTTACATAAAAAGGTTTTATAATTTTCTTAAAACTTTTTCCAATCTTTGTAATTTTGATTTGTCAGTACCTAAACCACACAAAAGCATTGTCGATTTTTCATTAGTTTTTTCGTCTTCAATTTTGTTTTCAAAAAGTTTTTCGGATAGTTCAAAACCTGTGTAATTTTTATGTTTAATCAATATTTTTGTAATATCACTATCAAAGAAATCAATATTTGAGCAATTTTTTCTCAAAATTTGAATGTTTCCAATCAACTCATCAATTTTTTGTCGACCTTTTTGAGAGTTTAGATAATTGATATTTCTTTCAATTGAATAAAGAAGTGCATAGCTTGGCGAAGTTGTTGAAAATTTTGCCAAAGCGCTATCTATGTCTAAAACAGTGTTTGTATGTAAAAGTGCTGTTGGATTAAGTCCTCCTGCTGTTTTATGTAGGGATTGAACGGTGAAATCAGCAATATTTACTGCACTTTTTGGTAATTTATCCGAGAATGGATATAAAGCACCATGAGCTTCGTCTACGATTAAATAAGTTCCGTATTTTGTACAGATTTCTTTTAATGCTTTTATGTCGCTTACAACACCGTAATAGCTTGGTGAAGTTACAATTACAGCTTTAATTTTATTGTTTTTTAAATATTTTTCTAAATTTTCGGGAGTTAACTCTTTGTGAATTCCCCATTCTTCATCTTTTTCTAATTCATAAAAAACAGGTGTTGCGCCAGAAAGTTCAACAGCATTTTTATGGCAAGGATGTGAATTATTCCAAATTAAAACTTCGTCATCTCGGTTTACGCAAGCCAAAACAGAAGCTATTATTCCACTTGTAGAACCATTAGTTAAAAATTTGGTCTTTGTAGTGCCATAAATTTCACTTGCATGTTTTTCTGCATCTAAAAGAGCATCTTCTGGTTCGTGTGTATCCGTTTCAGATATGTCATGTTTATAGAATTGTTCAAATTTAGAAGTTATAAAAAATCTTTGAGAATGGCTTGGAGTTGTAAAAAGAGCGTTTCTGTAAGATTTATTGAATAATTTTGTTAAACTCATTATTCATCACTACTTTCTTCGTTATCTGAAGTATCTTCTGAGTCATCAGATAAGTCAAAATCACCTACGTTATCTAAACCTTCTTCTTTAATAATTTCCTGTAAAAGAGCGTTAGTATAACCGATATCCTTTTCTTTAACAACCGTTTTAGAAGATTCAATCATTGCACCAATAAGCCAGCCGAGTCCATACATTACGATAACCGCAGGAACGACTGCAGGAGCAGAACAAACAATACTTGTATAATTTATGCCACCATTTTTTATTAGATAGCATGTACCTACAATAAGCAATGTTGAACAGCCAAGTAAAAGCCCTATGTTTTGTTTGTATCTAACAATTTTCATAGGTTATTTGTTTTCAGCTTCCATATTTTTGTTCATACAGTATTGAATTAATGTCATTTTGTCTACATTAACTTGGTGAACAAATCTGCCTGATAAAATAAATCTTCCGTTATCTTGTTTTTCCATACGAATTGGTTGTAACAAGCAAGATACAGATTGGTCTTCGTTTAGATTAATTTCAACTTTATATTCGTTATCAAGGTTGATAGATTCGTTTGCAAAGAATTTTAAACCACCTGCAGACAAGTCAACAGTTGAGATGTTGTAGATTTTGTCTGTAGATAAATCTCTCATTGTAGTTTCTGTCAAGAACTTGATACGAGTGAATTGACGTCTTTGTAAAAATCTATGTTTTGTTGGGTTTGCAATAAATAGCTCATTATCTTTAACTTCAGATGCGTGTGAAGAGAAGAAAAGAATACCATTTTGAGTATGAGAATAGAATTCACAAATAAAGTTTTGTTTGATACCGTTTGTAGGGTATTTCATTTTCATTCTAAAACCTTGAGGTGTAACTTCTGTTACTGAACCCATATTTGTAAAATTAAAGTCTTTCGGTACAATGGTTACGTCCTGGTCAATTTTTACTAATTCGTTCATTCTATATAAACCTTTCTATTAAACTTTTCTGGTAACTTTTACAAAACCAACAGATTTTGCTTTTACGTTTGAACTAATTTCATTATACGACATAATTGTAAATTGAGGATAATTATTTACAATTAAATTTCTAAGAGGCAATCTGATTGCTGATGAACATAATATTACTGGTTGGCAACCATAAGTTGTAATAGCTTTTTGAATTTCACTATCTAAACTGTTGAATAACAAGTTTGAATATGTAGGATCGATTGTTAAATTTCTTCCGTCAGGAGAAATACCTTGAGCCAAAGTTCTTTCTACGTCAGGAGAAATGATAATTGCCATTAATTCACCATTATCAGCTACGTTTTGTTTACAAATACTTCTAGCCAAGGCATGGCGGACTTGTTCTGTTAAATAGTTGTAATCCTTGTTGAATTTAGATTGCAAGCTGATAGTTTCTAAAATAGTCTTTAAGTCACGTATAGTAACTCTTTCACTCAACAAGTTTTGAAGTATTTGTTGAATATCACCAATAGTCATATCCTTTAATAAGTCGTCAACATAAGCATCAGAAACTTCTTTTCTTAAATTATCAACCAACTGTTGAACATCACTTCTTGTTAAGATGTCGGCAGCATTTTTCTTGATAACTTCAGTCAAGTGAGTAGATACTACAGCAGAAGGACTTACAACAGTGTAGCCATAAGCTTCTGCTAAGTCTTTTTGTTCTTCTTCAATCCATAATGCAGGTAAACCAAATGCTGGTTCAACTGCGCTAATACCTTTGATATTAGGATTATCTTCGCCACCCATAGCATTCATTGCTAAACTTCTATCTGGGTAAACTTCACCTGCTTCAATCGGTACACCTTTTAATTTAATTTGATAAGTATTAGGTGACAATTGAAGGTTATCTCTAACTCTGATTGAAGGTAAAACAATACCCATATCAAGAGCAGTTTGTCGTCTTATTTGGGCAATACGTTCTAGTAAATCTCCGCCCATTTCAATTTGAAGTAATGGCACAAGTCTGTAACCAACTTCAATTTCAATTGTATCGACATTAAGAAGTTCCATAACGCTTTCTCGAGTAGCACGTTTGTTTCGTTTACCCATTTTTTCAGCTTTTTCTGCATCAAGTTTTGCTTGAGCTTCTGCAACAACCTTAGCTTGTTTTTCCTTGTGTTTAAGAGTAGCCCAACTTCCTAAACCAATACTGATAAGCAAAAATGGAATTGTTGGCATTCCAGGTATAATACCTAAAACAAGTAGCAATCCTGAAACAACGCCTAAAACTCTAGGGTCAGAGAACATTTCTTTGCCTATATCTTGTGATAAAGACTCATCTTTGCCTGTCGCACGAGATACGATTAAACCTGTAGCAACAGAGATTAGAAGAGCTGGAACTTGGGATACAAGACCGTCACCTACAGTTAGGATTGTGTATGTAGTTAAGGCAGTTGAAAAATCCATTTTCAACATTACCATCCCAATAATTAAACCACCAATAATGTTTATAATAGTAATTAAGATACCTGCTGTTGCATCACCTTTTACGAACTTAGAAGCACCGTCCATAGTACCGTAGAAATCTGTTTCACGTTCAAGAGCTTTTCTTCGAGTTTTTGCTTCATCGTCAGAAATTAAGCCTGCATTCAAATCGGCATCAATACTTAATTGTTTACCAGGCATTTTATCCAATGTAAAACGTGCAGTTACTTCAGCAACACGTGTTGCACCACCTGTGATTACCATAAAGTTAATCAACACAAGGATTACGAAGATTACAAAACCTACAACGTAGTTTCCTCCTACAACGAACTCCCCGAAAGAGTGAATTACGTTACCAGCTTCACCATATAACAAAATAAGTCTTGTAGAACTGATGTTCAAGCCTAATCTAAACAATGTTGCAATTAATAATACTGTTGGAAAGCTTGAATAATCAAGAGGTTCTTTTGTATAAAGGCAAACAAGCAAAATGATTACAGAAAGTGAAATGTTGATAGTTAACAAAATATCCAACATTGCAGGTGGAAGTGGTATAACCATCATTAAAACAATGAACACCAAGCCAATTGCTAGCGAGATGTCATTATTCTTCAATAAATTTGAAAGTTTACCCAAGTTCATTTTGTTCTCTTACCTTCACCCAAGACTAACGTTTCCTGTTGTTGTATACATATGCAAGAATTTCTGCAACAGCTTGAAACATATCTGATGGTATTATATCATTTATTTCCACTAATTGGTAGAGGGTTCTTGCAACAAGCCTATTTTCTATGATAGGAATGTTATTGTTTTGTGCGATTTCTCTTATCTTAAACGCAATAAAATCAACCCCTTTGGCTACAACATAAGGTGCTGGTTTTTGCGTTCTATCATATTTTATTGCAACTGCGTAATGTGTAGGATTTGTTACAACTACGTCGGCAGTTGGAATGGCTGACATCATTTGTTGTTGTATTAGTTGTTGTCCCATGGCCCTAATTTTGCTCTTAATTTTAGGGTCTCCTTCAGTTTCTTTGTATTCATCCTTTATTTCTTGTTTTGTCATCTTTATAGATTTTTCAAATTGGTAAGTTTGGAATTTTAAGTCTAAAAGTCCGATGATAAGCATTGCCAAACACATATTTAAGAACATTTGTCCTAAAATACTGCCTGTTACGGCAAAAACAACTTCTGGTGTTGCGCCTAAAAGTGCAAAAAGTTCATCAAGTCTTGAATGTACTACTGAATAACCACAAGCACCTACAATACACACCTTTAATATTGATTTTGCAAGTTCAACCATTTTTTGTGGTTCAAATGGGTTTAATAACTTTTTCAAACCGTCAACCCATTTTTTAGGTGAAACATTTTCCATTTTGGGAGTAATTTTATCTATTGCAAAAATTTTACCAATTTGAAGTCGAATGGAAACAGCAGTAAGAATAAAAGTTGCAACCATAAATGGTAAAACCGCCTCGGACATTACTCTAACATAAGGTGCCATAAGTCCAATAAATTCGTCAACATTAATTTCTTTTGGATTTAAATTAGTGAAGGAATAATGCATAATTAGCTGAAAACGATTAATCATCCAGCCAGAAAAAGCACCTAAAAGTACAAGACTTATTGTAACTGTGATAGATGACATTAAGTCCTTACTCTTGGCTACATTACCCTTCTCACGTTCTTTCTCCCGTCGTCTGGGTGTGGCTTCTTCGGTTCTGTCTGCGGCATCGTTTGCCATTTTTAAGCTATTTTATCCTTTCTTTTAAAATAACGCTGCAACTTGTGTTAAGACTTTCTCTAGTAAGATTCTTGAGTATTCTGCGATTGGGCGCATGAATATCATGCATAACAACAAGCCGACATAGATTTTTAATGGCATTGCAACCATAAAGATATTCATCTGTGGCATCAATTTTGAAACGAAGCCTAACAAAATATCTTTAATAAGCAATACGCTGAAAATTGGCATCGAAATTCCAATTGCAATCACGAACATTTGTCCAGTCATATAAATGACTCTTTGAACCAAAGCTCCATCAAATATAAAAGAATAACCAATTGGAACATGCGCAAAACTACTGTATACGGCAGAAAACAACCATTGATGTGCATTCAAGCTAATGAAGATTAGGGTTAAAAGAATAGTGAATGCTTGAGAAATGATTGGTGAAGTTGAACCTGATGCTGGATTTAAGGCTTGACTTATAGACAACCCCATTTGAATGGAAAACATATTTGCACCAAGTTCTGCCGCTAGAAAAACTAGATTTGCACAAAATCCGATGATATAGCCAATTGCAAATTCTTTTATCATTACAACGGTCAAACCTGCAATGTCATGAGGTATCATAAATTGAGAGTGTGATTGTACAAATGGATAAATTATGAATGCAATGAAGCAAACAAGCCAAATTTTAATCTGCATAGGGATTGGGTAAGTTGAAAAAAGCGGTGCAGAAGTTAATAGACCGCTTATTCTAGTGAAAACCGCCATAAAAACGATGATATTTGCAGGTGTGAAAATTTGTAATAATGTGAAATCCACTTGCAACCCTCTATTTTATTAAACCTGGAATCATATCGAAAAATTCGTTCGTTGTTTGAATTACCAAACTCATCATCCAAGGCATTAAAACTATTAGAGCTATAACGCCTGCAATAATTTTTGGTACGATTGTAAGTGTAGATTCTTGAATTTGTGTGATTGTTTGAAAAATACTAACTGTCAAACCAACTACAATGCCGACAAGTAGAACTGGTGTGGAAATTTCCAAAATCAGCACAAACATTTTTTGTAAAAGTGTTATAACTATATCTTGTTCCATTAATTTTCCTCAATTCTAACTTGCAGCTGCAAATCCTTCTACAAGTGATTTTATAATCAAATACCAACCATCAACCATTACAAACATAATCAGTTTAAATGGTAACGCAATTGTTGTCGGTGGCAAGAACATCATACCCATTGAAACAAGTACACTGGAAATTACGATGTCGATTACCAAGAACGGCAAGAAGATTACAAAACCAATTTTGAATGCTGTGTTCAATTCACTTATGATAAATGAAGGAATTAAAACATAAGTTGGAACATCATCAATATTTCTTGGTTTATCAATTTTAGCCATTTTTACAAACAATGCTAATTCTTTTTCATCTGTTTGAGCAAACATAAATGCTCTAACAGGCTTGATACCTCTATCTAAAGCTGCTTGTTGCGTAATCTGATTGTTCATGTATGGTTGTAAGGCTTCTTTATTAATCTTGTTAATTGTTGGGGCCATAACAAAGAAGGTTAAAATAAGTGCCAAACTGATTAATACTTGGTTTGGTGGTAAAGAACCAGCTCCTAAAGCTTGTCTTGTAAGCGCCAAAACGATTGCAATTCGGACAAACGCTGTTGTCATAATAAAGATACTTGGTGCTAATGTTAAAATAGTCAACCAAATAAGGATTTGAATACCGTTTGAAAAGTCTTGAGGCGTATTAGCAGGTTGCATTCCTATATTGATGTTAGGAAAAGACAAGGCTGCACTTGCCATTGGTGCAAACATAAATAGCACACC
>CALBKW010000011.1 GCA_937895785.1 uncultured Candidatus Melainabacteria bacterium
ACGTTTGTAGTCAGCAAATCTTCTTGCCCAAGTAATTGTTAACACGTCTGGGTCAAATCTTTTACCAGCTTTATTAGCAATGTATTTGAACAATTCTTGTTTCATTTCGCGTTTTGCTGCAAGTAATTCTTCAAATGATTTGTCACCATTCATTCTCTTATCTTGCCAGTAGTGTAAGTTTACCGCATTTGTGATAGCTCTGATAGGGCATCTACCTTCAACCCAATCCCACATTTTGTTTGAAACAAGACCGTGTAATTGTGATACAGCGTTTGCGATACGGCTCATTCTTAATGCTGCAACTGTTAATGAGAAGTTTTCGCCACCTAATTCGATAGCTTTTTCTCTTGAACATCCAGCGAAGAATCCACCTTCCATCAATGTGTCAATCCAGTGAACTTCGTTACCTGCTGCTACTGGTGTGTGAGTTGTGAATACTGTTCTTTTCTTAACTTCTTCTAAGTCACCTTTGAATTGTCTTAATAATTCAAAAGCTGCTGGCAATGCGTGACCTTCGTTCATATGGATAACATCGAACTTGTATCTCATTGCTTGTAAAATTTTGATACCACCGATACCTAAGATAGTTTCTTGAGCGATTCTGATTTTTTCATTTCCGTCATACAATCTGTGAGAAATGCTTCTAGCCCAGTCGCTGTTACCGTCGATATCAGTTGTTAATAAATATACAGGGCAAGAACCGAATAATTCAGGTTCAACTCTGTAAGCTTTAACTTTAACTTTTTCACCGAATGTGTCAACTTCTACTTGAACACCTAAGTCAGTTAAATAGTCATAGTATTTTCTAATGTAAGAAACTTCTACTTGTCCGTTTTCGCCAATACGTTGGTCATAGTAACCATAAGACCAAAGCATTGTTACACCTACCATTGGCATTTGTAAGTAACCTGCTGATAACATGTGAGAACCAGCCAAGAAACCTAAACCACCTGAATATGTGCTTAAAGATTGGTCTAATGCAATTTCCATTGACAAGTATGCAACTGATGGTAATGACATAATCTTTAATTCCTTCTTGTTTTTGTGTACTCTAAGGCAAACTACACGTTTGCAAATAATAGCATATCACAAAAATACCAGTTTTTCTATTTTACACTATTTCGGGGCATAAAATTAGCGGAAACCATGAAAAAACGGCATTTTTACTGTTAAGTTTTGTTAACTTCTACTTTAAGATTTCGTTTGCAATATCTTCAGCTTTAAATTTTAAGCATGATAATTTTTCACAAGTTGTTTGACGATGATCCCATAAACAAGGCTTAATTGGACAATCGTCATTTGTCTTTAATGCTGTTACAAAATCTGCTTGAGGTATAAGTTTTTTATCATCTGTTGAACCAAAAATGGCGTAAGTTCTTGTTCTAGTGCCTACTCCAATGTGAAGTGGGGCAGAGTCTGAGCATACGAATTTTTCGTATTTTGTAATTAATTTAGCTAAGTCCATTAAGTTTTTAGTTTTACCATAATAATTTTCAAAGTTTGGATTGTTTATTGGTTCAATAATAGATAAAATCTTATCAACAACTTCTTTATCATCTGGACCGCCTGTTAAAGTAACGTGTTTGCCGTTTTCTAATAACAATTTTATTACATCACCCCAAATTTCTGGTGTAATTGTTTTAATCATATTTTTTTGAACGCTTAATTTGCTTACTCCAGGGTGAATAAGTACTGAATTAGGTATTTTTTCTTCTTTTTCAAGAGTAATTTCAGGGACATCTGTTCTTATATCCGTAATATCTCTGATTAAATCGTGGTACATCAAAGAAGCATATTGTTGTTTGTTTAGTGGTATAGCTTTTGTTAATAATTTTTCACTTAATTTGCCTGTGTTATAGCCGTAGCGTTTTTTAATACCTGTTAAAAATAATAAAATGCTTATAAGCTTATTTCCGCCAGCAGAAATTACTAAGTCAAATTTGCCAAAGTGAGCTTTAAATAACAATTTTAGCATTTCTGTATATTTATTTTTGCCTTTTGGATTGATTAAAATCAAGTCATCAATTGTGTCTGTTAAGTCTTTAATTCCTTTGCTTCTTGGCTCTAAACAAAGTGTAATTTTTGAATCAGGATAGGCTTTTTTTAATGAGATTAATGTTGGTAAAAATAAGATTTCATCACCAATTCCGCCAAAATTTATTACTAAAATATTTTTCATGTTTTTCCTCGTTTCTAAGGAAATTATAACAAAAAAATAGTTGATACTTATTTTTAAATTTGTGCTACAATAATAATAGAAAATTGAAAGGAGAAATTTATGGTTAAAGTTAATGAAATTTCTTTTAATACAAATATGGCTCAAAATGTTAGTACAGCCAAGGCTCAACAACCCGAAACAAGTAGTATTTTTTCAGCTTCTCAAACCCAATCAGAAGCTTTAGGAGAAATGGAAGGATTGTCAATTCAACAAACTTCTCAATCCTCTCAAGCTCCACTAAAGAGAATTGATAAACATGATAAAACTATTTTGGCAAATGCGCCATCATCTCAAATTGAAGTTGCGGGTAAAAAACAAAATGCAGCAATCGTAGTTGATTTAAGCGAAAATAGATTATATAGATATGACAAAGATGGTAAAGCTTTTGAAGTTTATCAAGTAGCATCAGGTAAAAAAAGTTCACCTACAAGTACTGGATTGAGGAAAGTTTCTCACATTGAAACTTATCCTTACACTGAAGCTCCTGCTGGTACAAAAAGACGTAAAAGCCCAAAAGCTTACGGTCCAAAAATTTTGATTTTAACAACTATTGATCCAAAAACAGGTAAGGATTTAGGTTCTAATGGTGAATTTATCCACGGAAACAACAATCCTGCAAGTATTGGTACTTATGCTTCTCATGGTTGTATGAGAATGGACAATGATGTTATTACACAATTATCAAAAGAAGTTAAACCAGGGTCTTACGTTTTAATCCAAAAATAAAAAATATTTTAATATTTATAAAAATGGGCGGTGATTTCATCACCGCCCATTTTTTGTGAACTTTTGCGAGTATTGTAATTCTAAAATTACATCATACCGCCCATGCCACCCATACCAGCCATTGCTGACATGTCAGGAGTTGCAGCTTTTTCTTCTGGAATATCTACAACTGCTGCTTCTGTTGTTAACAACATAGCTGCGATTGAAGCTGCGTTTTCTAATGCTGAACGAGTTACTTTTGCTGGGTCAACAATACCAGATTTGAACATATCTGTGTATGTATTCAATAATGCATCGTAACCATAAGAGTCTTTTTCAGCTTTAACTGTTTCAACTACAACGTCAGAAGATGCACCAGCATTGTTAGCAATTAATCTTAGAGGAATGTCTAAAGCTGCTGTTAAAATCTTGTAGCCGATTTTTTCATCATCTAAAGCAAATTCTTCTGAGTTTAATTTTTCTTCTAAGTATTGTTGAACTCTTAATAATGCAACACCACCACCAGGAACGATACCTTCTTCGTTAGCAGCTCTTGTTGCGTTAAGAGCATCTTCAATTCTTAATTTTCTTTCTTTTAATTCAACTTCTGTTGCTGCACCAACTTCGATTACTGCAACACCGCCAGATAATTTAGCGATACGTTCTTGTAATTTTTCTTTATCATAATCTGAATCAGATTGTTCGATTTGTTTCTTGATTAAAGAAATTCTTTCTTGAACTGCTGATTTTGTTGAATCGCCAACGACGATAGTTGTTTCATCTTTAGAAACAGTTACACGTTTAGCTGTACCCATCATATCGATAGTTAAGTTTTCTAATTTTGTTCCCAATTCTTCTGTGAACATTTGACCGCCTGTAAGAATAGCGATATCTTCTAACATAGCTTTTCTTCTGTCACCGAAACCAGGAGCTTTAACTGCAACAGCTCTGATAACTTTTCTCATTGTGTTAACTACTAATGTTGCTAATGCTTCACCTTCAACATCTTCAGCGATTAACAATAATGATTTACCTTCTCTTGCAACTTGTTCAAGGATTGGAACTAAGTCTTGGATTAAGTTAATTTTTTTGTTTACGCATAAAACGTAAGCATCTTCTAAAACTGCTTCCATTCTTTCTGCATCTGTTACGAAATATGGTGAAATGTAACCTTTGTCGAATTGCATACCTTCAACAACTTTTAAGTTTGTACCGAAAGATTTGCTTTCTTCAACTGTGATAACACCTTCGTTACCAACTTTTTCCATTGCTTCAGCGATTAATTCACCGATTTCTGAGTTGTTACCTGCTGAAATTGCTGCAACTTGTGCTATTTCTTCTTTTGTAGCAACAGCTTTTGACATAGATTTGATTTTTTCTACTGAATATTCAACTGCTTTGTCGATACCGCGTTTAATTGACATTGGGTTAGCACCTGCAGTTAAGTTTTTCAAACCTTCTCTAACGATTGCTTGGGCTAGAACTGATGCAGTTGTTGTACCGTCACCAGCTACGTCGTTAGTTTTTGATGAAACTTCCTTTAACAATTGAGCGCCTGCATTTTCTAAACCGTCTTTTAATTCAATTTCTTTAGCGATTGTAACACCGTCATTAACGATTTGAGGTGCACCATATTTCTTTTCTAAAATTACATTTCTACCTTTAGGTCCTAATGTAACTTTTACGGCATCGGCAACTGCATCGATACCTTTTAATAATGATTTACGAGCTTCTTCTTGAAATACAATTCTTTTAGCCATTTTCATTTTTCCTTTATAAATATTGTAATAACTTTCATTTTAAGTCTTTAAGACTATAAGACTTTAAGTCGGCTTACGCTTCTAAAACGCCTAAAACATCTGATGTTGATAAGATTTTTAGAGTTTCACCGTCAATTTTAATATCTCTGCCAGCGTATTTTTCATAAATGATAGTTTCGCCAACTTTAACTGATACAGGTGCTTTTTCACCACTGTCTAAAGTTTTGCCTTCGCCTACTGCTACAACTTCACCTTTTTGAGGTTTTTCTTTTGCACTATCTGGAATAAAAATTCCGCCTTCTGTTTGTGCTGTATCTTCAATAACTTTGATTACAATTCTGTCACCGATTGGTCTAATTTTCATTTTTTATGCCTCCTACTTTAATTAGTCACATTTTCAATAATACATTTATACTTCAAAAAATTCAAATTGAGAGATTTATTAATGAAAAATTAATATTTTTATTAATTTTTGTCTGAATTATTAAAAAATAATAAATATTCATTGTTTATCTTGATTGATGGCATATAATTAAAGTTGTATAATATTTTATGAAGGCGGGTAAAATGTCACATAAGAAAAAACATGAGGAAACAACTGAATCAAATCCATTTAATAAAGATATGGATTTAGATAATACGGCTAAAACAGAAGAAACCAAAGAAACAGAACAAAACGAAACAAAAGAAGTTTCAAAAGATAACGAACTTCAAGCAAAATATGATGAACTAAACAACAAATATATCAGACTTGCGGCTGATTTTGAAAACTTTAGAAAACGTCAAGCGCAAGAACGTGAAGACTTGTTGAAATATGGTGCAGTAAATACTTTGAAACAACTTATTGAAGTTTTGGATAACTTTGACAGGGGGCAAAAAGCTGTTGAAAACATAGAAGACTGTCAAAAGGTTAAAGAAAGTTTCAATTTAGTTATGAAGCAAATGAAAGACACTTTGACAAAATTAGGTTTAGAAGTTATAGAAACTGAGGGTAAAGAATTTGACCCTAATTTCCATGAAGCTGTAATGCAAACACCAACAAGCGAACACCCAGAAGGAACAATTATTAATGAACTTCAAAAGGGTTACAAAGTAGGTGACAAAGTTTTAAGAGCTTCATTGGTAAATGTAGCTTCAGCAGAATAGATGTATGAAATTATGCCGTGTGATAATCACGGCATTTTTAAAACCACAAGTTGGAAAGGTTAGTTAATTAAGAATGGCAGATTATTACGAAACGCTAGGGGTAGATAGAAACGCTACAAAAGACGAAATTAAAAGCGCATTTAGAAAATTGGCACGTAAATATCACCCTGATGTAAATAAAGCACCAGATGCAGAAGATAAATTTAAGGAAATCGGTAAAGCGTACGAAACATTAATGGATGATGATAAACGTGCAACTTATGACCGATTTGGTGAAGATGGATTGAAGAACGCGGGTTTTGATACTGGTGGTCCTTTCGCTGGTGGTTTTGGTGATTTAAACGATATTTTTGCATCATTTTTTGATGGCTTTGGTGGCTTTTCTCAAAGACAAGCTGATCCGAATGCTCCACGCCAAGGCGAGGATTTGCGCGTAGATGTAGAATTAGAATTTGAAGAAGCTGTATTTGGTTGTAAAAAGGAAGTAAAAATTGACCACTTGGAGGTTTGTAAAGATTGCAACGGTAGCGGTGCAAAAGCTGGTACAACTCCAAAAATTTGTCCTACTTGTGGTGGTTCAGGAAAAATTCAACAGACAACTCAAACAATTTTAGGACATTTTACGCAAGTTACAGCTTGCCCTGATTGTAGAGGTACAGGTAAAAAGATTGAAGAACCTTGTGAACAATGTCACGGTAAAGGTCGTGTAGAAGTTGAAAAAACTTTGGAAGTTAAAATTCCTGCAGGTGTTGATAATATGTCAAAAATGCGTTTGGCTGGTGAAGGGGATTGCGGTATAAATGGTGGTCCTGCTGGCGATTTGTACGTAGTTTTACATGTAAAACCTTCTGAACACTTTAATAGAGATGGAATAAATATTATTACTCAATTGGAAATTTCTCCTGCACAAGCGGCATTAGGTGATGAAATTGTAGTTAAAACTGTTGATGGAGAAAAGAAAGTTCAAGTTCAAGCAGGTACTCAAAGTGGTAATTTGATTAAGATTAAAGGTGCTGGTGTACCTCATATTCAAAAGCCAAGCCACAGAGGTGACCATATTTTAGTTGTAAACGTAAAAGTTCCAACAAAACTTTCTGATGAAGAAAGAAGTTTGTATAAACGCTTATACGAACTTAATACAGGTAAAAAGGCACAAGATACATTGAAAGATAAAGTTAAAGGGGTATTCCAATAATGCGTAAACTGATAATAACTATTATGGTTATGTTTGTAGGAGCTATTTCAGCTTCTGCGGCAACTTTACCGACAGAAGTTGTAGGATATATTAAAAAAGAACAACCTGCAGCAGAAATTCGTTTTGACGGTTTAATTACAATCCGTGATAGCTTATATTTGCCTTTGTTCCCTGCAAAGATTATAAAACCAACTTCAATTTCAGTTAAAAAATCAGTTCCAGCAAATAAAACGTTAAAGGATATGCCAGATATTCTTGTTTTAAACAATGATTTTGTACTTTTAAAGGTAATTGAAAAAGATGAAAAACGCTCTGTATTATATCAAAGTGAACCATTTATAGAGGTTAAAACAGGTCTTTTACCTCAAGATTTATTAGTTCCAAAGAATTTGGTAGTTCCTGAAAACATTAAAGGTATTATTGGTGGTTTAAGAATTACAACAGAACAAGATGTTCTAAAAGTTAAATCTGAATATACTAAAGAAGAAAAAACAGTTCATACAGAGGTGAAAAAAGACCTTGTTTCTTCAATTCCACAGTTGAGAAATAAGAATATGTACGTAATTACTTGTCACTCACGAAATGTGCATGTTCTTCCTGCAGGTGGTTCAAGACCTGAATATGCTTTAAGTTTAAACTCAATTCCTATTGATATGAAAGCATATCAAAATAGATTTTTAATGGTTACAACTTACGATGTAAACGCAATGAATGTAATTTCGTTAGCAGATGAAGCAGTAATCAAATGTTTTGAATTTGATGCCCAACCAGAAGAAATTGTAATTGACGAAATAAATAAATATGCTTATGTTTCAACTCCAAACTCATCTTCAATTTATATGATTGATTTGGATAAAATGCAAATGAAACAAAAAATTCAAGTAAATGGAAGATGTGCAAATCTTACTCTTGCCGATAAATCATCAAAGTTAATTTATGTGGATAAACTAACAAACGAAGTTTGGTGTGTTGAGTTGAACAATGATTACACAATCAAAGAAGTAGGTATTTTCCCTAATGTTTCTGCAATTGCATACTCTCAAAACAAAATTTATTTGGCAAGCAGAACAAAAAACAGAATAGCGATTGTAGATTATGCAACAATGACATTGGCTGATGAATTTGAAGTTTCTCCAAAGCCTGTAGATATGTTTGTTTACTTTAACAATTTATATATATTGAGTGCAGAAAACAGTGTAGTACAAGTTTTGAACACTCAAACTGATAAAATTACAGCAACAATAAAATTGAATACAAACGGATTTTCAACAAAAATGTATAGAGTTCCAAATACAAATTTAGCGATAATTTCAGATGCAAAAGCTGGTAAGTATTCAGTATTAAATTTAGACAAAAAACAAGTTATAAAGACATTGCCAATCGATATTCCTGTAAGTGAATTGGCAGTTACAAGCAAAGTGAAGAAGATAAATTAATTATGGATGATACAACAGAAATAGTTTTTAAAAGATTAGAAGAAACACAAAATGAATTTTGGAATGTCGCAAGAGAAACTGGCAACTTTTTGAATATGCTTGTGAAAATTTGCAATGCTAAGAACGCTTATGAAATTGGTACTTCTAATGGATATTCTGGTATTTGGTTGGCGAAGGCTTTGAAAGAAACTGGCGGACATCTTACAACTATTGAGTTTTACGAAAAACGAAGAGTTTTAGCCGAAGAAAACTTCAAAACTTGTGGTGTAATTGATATTATTACAACAAAAGAAGGCTCTGCTATTGGTATTTTAGAAAGATTGCCAGAAGATGAAGTTATCGACTTTGTGTTCATTGATGCGAATAAATCTCAATATATTGAATACTTCAATTTGTTAGATAAGCACTTGAAAAAAGGTGCGGTAATTTGTGCTGACAACGTAACTTCTCATGCAGAAAAAG
This sequence comes from uncultured Candidatus Melainabacteria bacterium, assembly GCA_937895785.1. GTDB lineage: Bacteria > Cyanobacteriota > Vampirovibrionia > Gastranaerophilales > Gastranaerophilaceae > UBA6984. Next base: position 8,923 of record CALBKW010000011.1, read on the forward strand.
TAAAACCTTTCTTAGATGCAGTTAATGGTAATCCAAAATATCAAATGGAGGTTTTAGACTTGCCTGCAGGGCTTGCTGTTGCTAGAAAAAATGAAGATTAATACCGCACTTGTTGAGGTATCTACTATAGTAAGTTGGTCAGGCAATGCCTGACAAAAATTAAAAACAATATAGCTCATAGAATAAAGGCGGATTTGATTTAATCAAATCCGCCTTCTTTTTAATTATTTTCTTTTATCAGAACGTTCTCTAACTGAGATTCTAATTGGTGTTCCAAAAAATCCGAACGCTTCACGAAGTTTATTTTCAATATAACGTTTGTAGTGATCCTTCATCAAGTCCGCATTGTTGCCAAAAATAACAAATGTTGGTGGTTTAACGTTAACTTGAGTTGTGTAAAGAATTTTCAAACGTTTATTCTTAACGCTTTGAGGTGGATTTAACAAGTACGCTTCGTTTACAACCTTATTCAATAAACCTGTTGAAATACGTTTTGTGCATTGTTCGTAAACTTCCATTGATTTTTCAAAAATTTGGTTCAAGCGTTGTTTTGTAACAGCGCTGATGTAAATTTTTGGAGCGTAGCTTAAAAACGGGATTTCGTTTTCAAGTTTCTTTTCAAATTGACTAGTTGTATTTGCTTGTTTATTTTCAATTAAATCCCATTTATTAACTGCAATGATTAAGCCTTTTCCAGCTTCTGTAATGATTGAAGCAATTTTCTTATCTTGGTCTGCAATTCCTTCTTTTGCATCTAATACAAGGATTGCAACATCACAATCTTTGATTGAATTGATTGCTCTGTCAACGGCGAATTTTTCTACACCATAATCAACTTTAGCTTTTTTACGAATGCCAGCCGTGTCGATAATAGTAAAATCTTGTTCTTTGTATGTAAATTTGCTATCAATACTATCTCTTGTCGTGCCAGAAACATCTGAAACGATAACACGTTCTTTGCCTAAAAGAGCGTTTACGATTGAAGATTTACCAGCGTTTGGTCTTCCAACAATTGCAAGTTTAATGTCTGTTTCTTCTTCGATTTCGTCGTCAGCTTCAAAATCCTCTGTAACCAATTCTAATAAATCACCAACACCGCCAGAACCGTGAAGGGCAGAGATACCGATTGGGTCACCAAGTGCAAGCGAGTAAAATTCGCTTGTATAAAGAGCTTGAGCAGGGCTATCAACCTTGTTTACAGCTAAAAATACAGGTTTTTTAGTTTGACGTAATATGTTTGCAATTTCTTCATCAACAGGTGTAACGCCATCTTTGCCGTCAACGATAAAGATAATTTTTTCAGCTTCATCGCAAGCTATTTTTGCTTGGTCATAAATTGAAACCATGATTTCATCTTCGTCACTCGGAATAATTCCGCCTGTGTCTATAGCTGTGAACCATTTATTTTGCCATTCAACGTCAAAATAAATTCTATCACGAGTTACTCCTGGTAAATCGTCAACGATTGATTGTCTACGACCTACAAGTCTATTTACGAACGTAGATTTGCCTACGTTTGGTCTTCCTACTATTGCAACTATTGGTTTTCTTTTCATAGTTTTTATTGTATCATGGACATAAATTTGTGGGGGATTTTTTATGCAATATAAGAATTTGGAAGAATTAATTGAAGTTATAAGAACTTTACGTTCAGAAAATGGCTGTCCTTGGGATAGGGAACAAACTCATTCATCACTTAGACCTAATATGCTTGAAGAAGCGTACGAAGCAGTTGATGCAATTGATGAAAATGATTTACCTCATTTGAGAGAAGAATTGGGTGATGTTTTGTTGCAGGTGCTTTTACATTCGCAAATTGCAGATGAAGAAGGCGCTTTTGATATTGAAGATGTTGCAAAAGAACTAAAAGATAAATTAATACACAGACACCCACATGTTTTTGGTAATACAAAGGTTAAAAATGCAGATGATGTTGTTGTAAATTGGGATAAATTAAAACAAGAGGAAAAGAAAGAACGAACTTCTCAAATGGACGGAATTTCAAAATCTCAATCAGCACTGATGACTGCACAAAAGATTTCAAAACGAGCTGTTAAAGTGGGTTTTGAATGGGATAAAGTTGAAACTCTTTGGGATTGTGTAAACTCTGAATTAAGAGAGTTTAAAGAAGCAGTTGAAGAAGGCAATAAGACTCACATGGAAGATGAGATGGGTGATATTCTTTTTGCAGTCGTTAATTTGGCTCGTTGGCACAAATTAGATGCTGAGCAATGCTTGATTTCAGCAAATAGAAAATTTGAAAAACGTTTCAGAAAAATGGAAGAATTGGCAACAAAACCTCTAACAGAATATTCTTTTGAGGAGTTTGACCAACTTTGGCGTAAGGCTAAAAAAGAAACACAAGAATAGCTTAAAATGTCTAAATTTTTGATAAAATATTTATAAGATAATTTCTTCTTGCACTTGAAAACCCTCAAAAAATACGTTATAATTAGTAAAGAGAGGATAAGAATATGCTAAGAAGAATAAAAGAAACTTTTATATTTAAAGATTTAGATGTTTTGCAAAATAAAAAGTCAAACCTTCAATCATTAAACCTTCGCAACATCAGTAAATATCTTGCGTTTACTTTAGCTGAAGTTCTTGTTGTAATTGGTATTATTGGTGTTGTATCAGCACTAACTATTCCGAATTTGCAAGAAGGAACAAACTCAAAAGAAGTTGTTACTAAGGTTACAAAGGCAAGGGCAACATTTGATGAAGCTTATGGTCGTGCAATTGCAACTTATGGTGATCCTTGTACTTGGGCATTAGACCAAACTACTGCGGCTGCACAGGAAGCAATTTGGCATGAGCGTATATTGGAAAATTTAAAAATAGACAAAGACTGTGGTCTTGTTGATAATACAAATACAGTTTGTTGGGATTTTAATAATATCGGAAAAACTCACCATAAAGCGAAACTTGCTGATGGTATATCTGTTGCAATGAAAGTAAATACAAGTGAAGTAACCCAAGGGTATGGTTGCAGAACTGCAGAAGTATTTGCAATGTTATTTGACATAGATGGTTCTCAAAAGGGTCGAAATTCAGTTTGTGATGATGTATATGCTTTTGTTTACTATGGAAATGGTAGCTATGTACCAGCATCATCATCTACAGGAAATTTATCAAATAGAGATGCTGGTGGTTGTGCAGCTTGGATATTAGATAAAGGCAATGCGGATTTCTTGAAAGCTTCAACTTATTCTACATATTGGAAATGCCCAAATGGTAAAGTTTTAGATTGGGCAAATAATACAACTTGTAACTAAGTGTTTTATATAATTTATGCAAATGGCGGAGATTATACTCCGCCATTTGCACTTCATGTTCTAATTAATTCTTTGATTTATCTCGTGGCTTAGGTTTGCAAAACTTACTGAACTAGTAAAATTGCCACTGCGCTGTTCATTGATAAACGCAATAACTGTATTTAACAGTTGGATGAAGGTTTCTTCTGTAAGTCGTCCGTCTTCAACATCATCAAGAACCTCCAACAAGTATGGATAAGTTTCTTGCATATCGCCTTCATTTATCGTTGTAACAAGTGTTTTAATCTCTTCGTTTGCAAAATCAGCTTGAATTATTTTAATATAATATTTTGCAAATTTTTCAATATGGTTAAAGAAATCTTTTATTTCCATATTTGGTGCTAAACGTTTATAATAACGTTTAAAACTCATATATAGTTCGTTTCCTTTTGGAATAATACCGTTTCTTTGGATTGTTAAAAAATCTCTCATGAAATATTTGAAGTAGTCTTTTAAATCAGCATTTTTGTATAAATCTAAAATATTATACCAAGCTTTTAAACCATCTTTAGAATTTTCTTTGATAAAATCAGTTATCAATAAAAGCTCTTCAATATTTTGATTGTTGCAATTCAAATATTGATAAATGTCACGGTTTTCTATATCTGATTCTTCATAAATGCAAGCGAGAATGTTAATTTTTTTGATTTCATTGAACAATTTTACGGCTGAAATATTGTTCATTTTTATTTTTGCCCAATATTCATGAAGTTGAATAAACATTGGGTGTTGTTTTTCTTCATCTGTCATTCGCTCATATTTAACAAGTTTTTCATAAATAATTTTTTCATAACCGTGTAAATGTATTTTTGTATGTTTTCCGAAAAACAAATATCTTTTTTTAATAAGCTCAATGGCATGTTCATTCTTTTCGTTTGTAAGTTTATAGCATTCACAAAGTGCATGAAGTAACAAACTGAATTGAATGATACGTTTCATACCATCAACTACAAGATACGAACGGCTTGATGTTTTTTGTAAAAACATTATGCCATTAACAATTGGTTCACCTAATTCAGAGTTTTCTAAAATATTTTCTAACAAATCCGCAGGAGCTTGAAATTCTCCTGAGTAGTCAGTTGAATAAAGCACCTGCGATTTATTTAAAATATCTAATAAATTTAAAGTTTTTATTTCCATTTTATCTTAATTAAACTGATAACATGAAACCGCCAGCTTCAGCATTTTTCAAGTTTTCGCCGTCGATTTTAGCTCTTAAATTTTTAATGTATTTGTATACATAATCTCTTGGCAAGCTTAATAAGTTAGCAAGGTCTTTTGCGTATACAATTTGGTTTTTATTTTTTAAGAAATAGTCAAATACTAATTGTTCTCTATCTGTCAAAGCTTTTTTGAAAACGATTTGAACTTCATCTTTCAAAGATGCTGGAGCAGATTCTTTGATGATAGGTTGTTGTTTTTTGATTTCTTTTTCTACTTTTTGAGCTTTAACTTCAACAGCTTTAGGAGCAGCTTTAGGTTGAACTTTTTGAGTAGAAACGATTTGACGTTCTTTTTCTACAGCTTTTTCAGCGATAGAATTAATTTTTTCTGTACGAATTGAAGATGACATTTCTGTTGATGAAGATGTATAAGGTTTGCCTTTTAACACGATGTCAACTAAGTCATTTGTGTGTTTAGCTTCTTCAATTTGTTTTCCTAATCTAGCTGCAAATTCTTCTAAAGTGATTTTTTCTAATGAACTTCTCCATTGTTTAATTTCTTCTTTAGTCAAGTATTCTGACATTTAATATATCTCCTAGTGTAATTTGTGAACGGTTGAGTTTATCCCTCTGTATTATTAATCTATCACAAAAAACTAACGTCGAAACAAAATATTTCATAACGTAAACTTTTGTTTGCATTAATTTACAAACTATTGATAATTCTAAAAAATCGTCATGGTGGCTTAACATTTTTACTTTTTTCTTAGACATGTATATAATATATACATGGAGAAATTTAGCTTTTTCAACAAATTTAAAGATGCTGTAATTGTTGCAAATCAAAATAAAGAAGTGGTTTACACAAATAGAGCCTTCAAAAGATATTTCTGGGATTATAACGATTTTAAACGTTTTTCTCACAAACTAAGCTACGATTTTTATCCATTTGATGCAGAAGATATGCAATCATTTTTACCAATGCATTACCTTTTTCAGTCAAAAGAAGATTTTGATGCATTTGTAAATTATCAAGATTCAAAGGGTGAATTTTCGTTTTATAATCTGTCTGCCTATAAGCGAGGAATTTACACAATTATGATTTTTTCTGATGTAAGTGCTGAAGTTGAATTAGAACGAATTAAAGCAGAAAAAGATAACCTTGTAAACGAATGTAGCTCAGCTCTCAAAGAGGTTGATAGACTTAGAAAAATGGCACAATCAACCCAAGCGCAAGCGGTTAAAATGACTTTAATCAACAAAATTTCTAACATTATTAGAGAATCAATAGACTCAGATAAAATTTTAAATTCTGCACTTAAAGAATTGGCTACAATGTTTGGCGCTTATCGTGCTTATTACGCTAAAAATGATAAAGAAAAAGAACTTTTTGTAATTGAGCAGACTTATGGTAAAAACAAAAAAGAGTTTATCGGAAAAAATATAACTTTTGGTGATAAAATTTTTCACGAACTTTCAGCTAAAAAGACTGTTTCTTCAATGACTTTGAAGGAATTTAACGAAGCTGAAATGTTTGACGTTCCGACTATGCGTGTAATCTTGCCAATTTATCATGTGAATGATTTGCTCGGTGTTATTGTTCTTGTAAGCTATCAAAAACGAGATATGGTGGAAGAAATTGATGTCCTAGAAAGTGTTTCTGCACAACTAGGTAATGCCGTTGCTCAAGCAAAACTTTATGAAGACAATGTTAGAACCCTTACAGAATTACGTGATACTCAATTGCAACTTATAAATTCTGAAAAAATGGCATCTTTAGGTCAATTGGTGGCAGGTATTGCTCATGAAATTAATACACCGTTTGCATCAATCAAGTCAAATAATGCAATTATGAAAAAACTAATTCAAAAGCTTGATGATATAGATGTTAAAGAAATGTTTGAAGAGATAAATGAGGTTGATAATGTCGCTGTTGCACGTGTTCACGACCTTGTAACCTCTTTGAAAAAATTTGTTCGCCTTGATGAGGCAGAGCTTCAAGAGGCTGATATCAACAAAGAGCTAGATTTAACATTAACTCTAATTCGTCACGAAACAAAGAATAAGGCTGAAATTATCAAACATTACGGTGAATTGCCAATGATAAAATGCTATCCAAATATGTTGAACCAAGTGTTTATGAATATTTTGGTTAATGCTTGTCATGCAATTGAAAAATATGGCAAAATTGAAATATCAACGGCAGTTGAAAATAATGAATTGATTGTAAAAATTAAGGATTCTGGCAAAGGAATAAAACCAGAAAATTTAGATAAAATTTTTAATGCTGGTTACACAACAAAAAGTGCTGGAGTTGGTACAGGATTGGGTTTAGCAATTTCGTCAAAAATTATAGACAAGCATCATGGCAAAATCCATGTGACGAGTGAGTTTGGACATGGTAGCGAGTTTACAATCTCTATACCAATTGCTTAACAATTGTTTACATGATATTTCCCATAAATATTAAATGTGTAAGTTTTTAAATAAACAATTACTACAAATGTATGAAAAATTGTTTCAAATACAAGACAAAACTCAAAAAAAATGTTACTATAAAAATATAAAGTGTTAGGTTTACCCTTGCAAGATATGTGTAAGTGAAAAAGCAAGCCCAGCATGCAATACACATGTTTATAGTTCTCTTAACAATAGTTAACAAATGCAAAATAAAAGGCAATTTTTTATAGAAAAATAACTTTAACATAATATCGGTACATTATTATATACGTCGGAGGCAATTTTTAATGACTATTAGCGTAAATAGCAAGAAAAAACAAGTTAAAAAAACATTTGAAGAATTAATTTCAGATTTGAGAACAAGTAACTCAGAAAAAGTTAGATATAACGCAGCAAGAGTTCTTGGTGAAATGGGCGAATCAAAAGCCGTAGAACCTTTGATTGATGTATTGAAAAATGATAAAAACGGTTCAGTTCGTTTATATGCAGCTCGTGCATTAGGCGAATTGGGTGATGAAAAAGCAACAATTCACTTGATTGAATCGTTACGTGAAGATAGAAATGTTGATGTAAGAGTTCGCGCAGCTCGTGCATTAGGCAGATTGGGTGGCGAAATCGTTGTTGAACCATTGGTTGAAGCTTTAAACGATGAAAACCCTCAAGTTTGTATTACAGCAACTGAAGCTTTGATTGAAATTGGTGATGTTGCAACAGATGCCTTGATTGCATCATTAGACCACGAAAAAGTTAATGTACGTTGTGATGCAACTCGTGCATTAGGTGAAATCGGTAATAAAAAAGCAGTTGATAAATTAATCAACATGTTATATGACGAATGGGTTAACGTAAGAATTTATGCAGTTACTTCATTGGGTAAATTGAACGATACAAAAGCAGTTCCTGCATTGATTGATGTTATGAAAAACCGTTCTGAAAACGAATTAGTTAGAGCTGGTGCAGCAGCAGCATTGGGTGTACTTCGTGACCAAAGAGCATTACTTCCATTAAGAGAATTGATTATGGAAGCTGATGAATTAGGTGAATTAGAAGATACAGCTTTGAAATCATTTAAAAAGATTATGTCTGCAAACTGGCAACAAATTCCAGGTGCTCAATTACAAAAGAAACCTGTAGCATCATTTTAACTAAAATAATTGTGAGACAAAGAGAAAAAGACCTTGGGCTTTATGCCCGAGGTCTTTTTGTATGTTAATCTAAGATTTTTATGCTCATTCCATTTTGTTGGTCGTAGTTGTTTTGGTGAAAATTTCCAAAACTATCATAATATCCACTTTGGTATCCATAAGGATTGTTGTCAAAAGCGCTGTTATAAGAAGGAGTGTAGCCTGTCATTTGACCTGATGAGAAGAAATTTTTAAATCTTCGCCATTTCGATTGATTTTGTGTGTAATATGGGTCGTAATATCCAAATCGGTTATATCTGTTGTAAGAGTTTGGAGGAGGAGGTGGTGGTAGATAGCGTTGTTGCTTGTTTGGTGGTAAATACCTGTCATAGGTATTGTTGTTGAATTTGTAAGCTTGTTGAGGTGTAAAAGGCGTGAAGGTTGAAAAAGTTGTTTGTGCATTTGCAGAATTAAGCATAAAACCCGCTATAAATAGAGTTAGAATGACGATTTTTTTCATAGATATCTCCTTTAATAAAGGGATTTTAATCTAATTTTAAAAAATACACATTGCACGGGTGATTAGTTTAGGGTAAACTATTTTTATGAACAAACCAGAATTATTAATGCCAGCAGGCAACATTGAAAAATTAAAATATGCCGTTACATACGGCGCAGATGCAGTTTATTTAGGAGTTGTAGATTTCAGCTTGCGCGCAATGCGTAAAGGTGAGTTGATTACAATGGAAAACCTTAAAGAAGCAATTGATATGGCGAGAAATTTAGGTGCAAAGGCTTATTTGACTCTTAATATCTTTGCATTTAATAATGATATCAAATTGCTTGAAAGCGTTATGGATAGAATTAAAGATGCAAATCCAGATGCTATCATTTTAACAGATATGGGCGTTTTACGTTTGGTAAAAAGATACTTGCCAGAAATTCCAATCCACATAAGCACACAAACAAACACTTTGAACTATGAAGCGGTTAAGTTTTGGCAAGATATGGGTGCGACTCGTGCAATTTTGGCAAGGGAATTACCTATCAAAGATGTTGCTGAAATTAAAAAACAAGTTCCAGATATGGAATTAGAAGTTTTTGTACACGGCTCTCAATGTGTTTCTTTCTCTGGAAGATGTTTGTTGAGTGATTATATGACAAAAGGCGAAAGAAAAGCTAATCATGGAAACTGCGCACAACCTTGTCGTTGGAGTTACAAATTGTTGGAAGAAACTCGCCCTGGACAATATTACGAAATTGAGCAAAACGAACGTGGTACACACATTTTAAGCCCTAAGGATTTGTGCTTGGTTGAATACTTGCCACAATTAATTGAAGCTGGTGTTGATTCGTTAAAAATCGAAGGAAGAACAAAAAGTTTATATTATGTTTCTGCGGTTACAAAGGCTTATAGAAACGCTATTGATGAAGTTATGGCAGGCAAAACTGACGATTTACATAAATATTTCTTAGAACTTAAAAAGGTTGGAAACCGTGGTTATACACAGGGTTTCTACTTAGGAAATAATAACTCAGAAAGTTATAGTTATGATATTTCAAAAGGTTTGGCTGGAGCTGATTTCTTGTGCGAATTTTGGGATAAGAAAGGCGACAGTTACCTTGTAAAAACAAAAAATAAATTTTTAAAAGGGCAGGAGATAGAAATTATCACACCTGATGAACAATACATTACAAAAGCAACTGAAATTGTTAGTGATAAGACAAAAGAAGAACTAGAAGTTGCTAATACAAATGATGAATTATGGATTAAATTTGAAAGAGCACCACAAAATTATAAATTTGCTCTAGCAAGAACAAAGGAGATTAAAAACGATGATACTACGTCCTGATAAAAACTTGAAGGATATTTACGATATTACACCTGAAATGCTTAAAGATATGGGCATTCATGCAATGTTGATTGACTTGGATAGTACAACAATGCAATCTAAAACAGGCGAATTTACAGGCAAAACAATTGATTGGTTCAACCAATTCAAAAAAGAATTTTATATGTGCATTGTTTCAAACAACAAGAATAAAGAATATATTGAAAAAGTTGAACAACACATGCCTTGCAAAATGTATTTTCATGCGAACAAACCAAATCCAAAGGTTGTAAAAAATATTATAAAAGGTTTGTTTATGAGTCCTAAAAATGTTGTAGTTATTGGTGATAGACCATTGACAGATATATTGGTAGGCAAATTGGCAGGTACAAAAACAATTTTGGTAGGTTCAATTAATCAAGATGAGAACTTTCCGACTCGTGCTGTAAGATTTTTAGAACGCTTGACTATTTGTCCGTTCTAAGTGTTTTTGAATAAAAAACTATGTCATCCCACTCTGCCGACAAAATGATTGATAATCATTTTGGAGAGGTAAACGAAGTGCGTTGCGGTATCTTTGCTATAGTAGAAAGATGCCGTAATAAATACGGCATGACGAGTCTGAAAAAAGCCTTCGCCTTCACTCTTGCAGAAACCCTAATCGTAATGGGTATTATTGGCGTGGTTGCAGCATTGACTATTCCAAACTTGAATTCTTCAACAGCGGATAAAGAAAAGGTTGCAAAAATTCAAAAATTATACTCAAACCTTCAGGATGCATTTGGCAGAGCCACTGCAATATATGGTCCAATGGATGAATGGTTTGCCACTGACACAACAGCAGTTGCACAAACAACCCGATTCGGTGAACGATTAACCGAATTTATGAAGGTTTCTAAAAATTGTAAAATGGAGGCAAATAAAGGTTGTGGTCCAAGTACCCTGGATGCAAGTACAAGTAATTATAAATTTATAACAGCAGATGGTACTTATGTTGATATTGCAAAAAATGGTAGTAGTAATCAATTTTTGGTTGCTATCGATATCGCTAAATCAAACTCAGGAAATCACATACTTACTCAACAAATTTTTGTATTTCTTGCTAATAATGATGGTTTAGGTGTACAATCTTATGATGGTCAAGAATCAAGGTGTTTAGAAACTCGCCCTAATGGAAGTAATCCAAATCCTTTAATGTCAGGATTCCTTTGTACAGCATGGGTTGTAAATTTTGGCAATATGGATTATTTAAAAACTGATAAAGCAGGCAAATGTCCTAACGGAAGAGTTTTGAATGCAACCGTAACCTCTTGTAAATAATTTCTAAATAATCTTTTTATGCTATAATTTCCTTGAGAACAATCAGGTATTGTTATTAGACTATGTCATTCCGAACTTGTTTCGGAATCGCAATGTTTTTCCAATATGACCATGCGGCCCTGAAACGAGTTTGTAGGTCAGGCAATGCCTGACAAAATAAATAAATTAGAGGAAATTAAAATGTTAGATAATTTAGAAAGAATAATTGATTTTAAACAAGGTGAAAATAGACAACAATCAGCTTGTTTGTACAAAAACGAAGGTTCAATCGAGTGGGAACAATTGAACGGTGGCGAATTAACATACAAAAACTTCTTGAATATGAGCGTTTTAGTTGATGTTTTAGGTGAATTTTATGATGTATTTGCAACAGTAATGGCAAAAGTTGGTTTACCTTGTGCGGTTGCTTTGGGTAAAACTTTAGTTGATTCTTATGCAAAAGCTGTTGATAGCAACCCAATTGGGGCAATCGGTTCTTGTATAGGTTTTTCAAAAATTGTCGATGATAGAACCGCTAAAAAGATTGTGCAAAGTTCATTTGAAGTGGTTTTGGCTTGTGGTTATGACAAAGAAGCTCTAGAAATTTTGAAGAAAAACGAAAGTTTGAAAATTATCAAAATTAACACACCTTTTGATGAAGTTAAAATCTCTGTATCACAAGAGTTGAAAATTACTCCATTTGGTGTTCTTGAACAAGATGCAGATAGAGCCGATTTCAACAAAGATACTTTCAAAGTTTTAACTAAAAAGAAACCTGAACAAGAACAACTGGAAGATGCAATTTTTGCGTTCAAAGTTGCAAAATATGCAAAATCAGATGTTGTGGTTTTAGCAAAAGATTTCAAAACATTGGCAATCGGTCAAGGTGAAACTTCTTTCGTAGAATCTTGTGAAGGTGCAATTGATACAGCTTGTGACAGTACAAAAGATGCTGTTATGGCAACAGATAGAGCAATCGAAACTCTTGATGTAATTCACGCAGCAGCAAGAGGCAGAATTGCGTTGATTATTGAGCCTGCGGGTTCTATTAATGATAAAAAATTAATTGAACAATGTGACAAATACGAGATTGCACTTGTTGCAACAGGTATTGAGCACTTTAAAGGTTAGTCGGAATTAAGACATTAAAACAAAATAGAGGAAATTATGAAAAAATCACCATATAATAAAGCGGTGAAGTGGTTGTCTGTGGCACACTTTACGACAGATACATATTCAGGATTTTTAAACCCAATTATGCCGTTTATTGCAGCTAAAATTGGTATTTCAATGGGTGTTGCAGCACTTTTGATGAGCTTGTCTCAATTATTTTCACAACTTTTACAACCAATTTTCGGATTTTTTGCCGATAATATCGCAAAAAGAAGTTTTATTTTCTGGGGATTAGTTTTTGCAACAGTCTTTTTCCCATTGACAGGTGTAGCTCACAATGTTTATACATTAGGATTATTTATTATCTTGGGTAGCCTTGGAGTAAGTGTGTTTCACCCTCAAGGAATTGGCTTTGTAATTAGATTTACAAGAAAAGATTTCACAAAAAATATGGGCTTGTTCTTGAGCTTGGGTTCAATTGGCTATTCTTTTGGACCGTTATTGTCTGCCGCAATTACTCAGTATTTAAGCTTAGAAAAAATGCCTCTTTTAATTATTGTTGGTATTGTTTTGGCATTGTTGATGTTTGTTTGTGTACCTAAAATTTCTGACAGAGATAAAATAGAAAGTTCTAAAAAAGACATTGTTGCTGTATTTAAAACTATTTTGACAAACAAGCAAATTTTGATTTTGATTTTAATTTCTATTATGAAGGCATTAATTTCGAGCAGTTGTGCAATATTGTTACCGTTTTTATGGAAGGCAAATGGTCATGACCCAATGTATATCGGAATGGCGTTATTCTGGTTTATGTTTGCTGGTGGAATAGGCTCACTTGTAAGCCCTAAAGTTGAAGAAATTGTCGGTACAAGAAAAATTATTTATATTTCAATGTTGTCAATGCCAGTATTAATGTGTATTTTCGTATTCTTTAATGTGAAATTCCCAATTTTAGCACTAATTGACTTTGTCTTAATGGCATTTGTTTTAATGCTTGCAACTCCAATTACAATGGTGCTTGCACAAAAAGAATTACCTCAATACAAAAGCATTATCGGTGGATTTTTAAACGGTTTCTGTTGGGGTGTAGTTGGTGTATTGCTTAGTGGAATGGGCTTTATGGCGCAACAATTCGGTATTTTGCAAATGTTGTTTGTTGCAGGATTTATTCCAGCTTTCAGTGCATATTTTGTTAAATACTTGAACATTGAGGAAAAATAGACTATACTTTAACTATGAAAATTTCTAGGACATCAAACGTTAATGCTCATAGGGATTCTTGGGTAGAAGTCAATATTGATAACGTTTCAAACAATATTAAAGAATTAAAAAAATGTGTTCCGCAGGATAAAAAATTCTTGGCGGTAGTAAAGGCTGATTCATACGGACATGGTGCTGCAATGCTTGCTCCTACAATGCTTGCGTCGGGCGTTGATATGTTTGGTGTAGCATCAATTGATGAAGCTTTAAATTTGCGAGAAAATGGCGTTACTGCAGAAATATTAATTCTTGGTGCTGCGCCAATTTGGGCTTTGCCAACAGTTGTGGAAAACAACTTGACGATTACAATTTTTTCAGAAGAACACTTAGAATCTTGTATTCAAACTTATGAAAGAACAAAAACTCCTGTAAAAGCGCATATCAAGCTAGATACAGGCATGAATAGAATTGGTGTTTCTCATAAAAATGCAGTTGAATTTATTAAAAAAGTTCAATCAATGGAGAGCATTGATTTGAAGGGAATTTTCTCACATTTGGCAAATGCTGAAATTAAAGAAAAAACTGAACAACAACTTGCTGTGTGGGAGGATGTAATTTCTCAAGTTAATACTGATGGTTTGTTGTTACATATTTTGAATACTGCAGGAATTATTACAAGCAATATCTACCAATGTACTTACAATATGGTTCGTGGTGGAATTGGCTTATATGGATTGTACCCAGACCTAATTCCAGAAGCTCAGCACGTAAACTTGAAACAAGCAATGTCAGTAAAAACAAGGATTATACATATTCACGATATTGAAAAAGGTGATGGCGTAAGCTACGGACACACTTTTGTTGCTGATAAACCAACAAAAATTGCGACTGTTCCATTGGGTTATGCAGATGGTATTCCAAGGCTGATGTCTAACAAGTTTTACGGACACATTAACGGTCAAAAAGTTAAACAAGTAGGCAATGTTGCAATGGATCAGATGATGTTTGATATCACAGGTGTTAATGCAAAAGTCGGCGACGTAATAACATTGTTAGACGAAACTTTGCCAATCGATGATTGGGCAAAAACAATGGGAACAATTCATTATGAAATTATTTGCCACTTAAAGGCAAGACTTGCAAGAGTTTACACAAGATAGGGATTTAAAATGAAAAATAAATTTGATTTTGGGATAATAGGTTCAGGTCCAGCAGGCTTTACTGCAGCTCTTTTGGCAGCAGAAAAAGGCCTGAAGGTTGTACTTTTTGAAAAAGATAAAATCGGCGGAGTTTGCTTAAATAAAGGCTGTATTCCAACCAAAACAATTATGCACTCGGCAGAATTGTATAAAGACGTTAAAAATGCTGAAAGCATTGGTATTGTTGCAAATGATGTAAAATTTGATTTCGCAAAAGTTATGGAGCGTAAAAACAAAGTTACAGATATGCTAAGAAATGCTTTAATAAAGAATTTGCAAGCAAAAGGTGTTCAAATTATTGAAGGTGAAGCAAAAGTTGTTGCTGAAAAAACAATTGAGTCAAACGGCGAAACTTATTTTTGCGAAAAAATAATTATGGCAACAGGTTCAGAGCCAAAAGCTTTGCGTGGTTTAGGATACGACCACGAGTTTATTTTAAATTCAGATGATTTATTTGAAATGAAAGAAACTCCAAAAAGTGTTGTAATTATTGGTGCTGGTGCTGAAGGTATTGAATGGGCAAGAATTTTTAAAGACATAGATGTTGATGTAACTGTCGTTGAAGCGACAGGAAAAGTTCTTTCGATTGCAGATGATGAAGTTTCAAAATATGTTGAAAGAATGTTCAAAATGCGTAAAATCGGTTTGAAACTTTCTACAACGGTTGAAAAAATTGAAAATAAGAAAGTTACACTTTCAAATGGCGAAGTTTTAGAACCTGATTTTGTACTTGTTGCAATCGGTAGAACTCCAAACAAACCCGAAGCAAACGGCAAAGTTATTCACTTGGGCGATGCTTGCGGACAATTAATGTTAGCAAATTTTGGAATGTATCAGGCGAGAGCTTTGATGTCAGAAATTCCTTTTGACAATGTGTTTATTCCAAGCGTAGTTTATGGTATTCCAGAAATTGCATGGATAGGTGCAAACGAACAAGATTTGCCAGCAGGAAGTTATCAAAAGAGTGTTTTACCTATTAGAACATTAGGAAAAGCTCATTGTGACAATGATATAGATGGTTTTATTAAGGTCTTGTCTTATGATAACAAAATTATAGGCGCTCATATTATCTCAAAAGAAGCGTCAGCAATGATTCACCAATTTGCAATTGCAATGCAAAACGAAATTTCAGTTGATGATTTAAAACAAGTTTGCTTTGCACATCCAACTTATTCAGAAGGAGTTTACGAAAGTATTTTAGCCCTATGAAACGACTTCCAGATTATTTAAAACGACAAATAATTGACACAGAAAAAACAAAAAATGTAAGATCAATTTTAAAACACAATTGTTTAAATACTGTTTGTGAAAACGCAAGATGCCCAAATAAAAACGAGTGCTATCAAAAGAATACGGCAACTTTTTTGATTATGGGCAATGTTTGCACACGCAATTGCCGTTATTGCAATATTGGTTGTGAAAGACCTGAACCGCTTGATACAGAGGAACCAAAACATTTGGCAAAAGCTGTAAGCGGATTAGGCTTAAAATATTCTGTAATCACATCTGTTACTCGCGATGATTTGCCTGATGGCGGTGCAAATCATTTTGCTCAAACTATTGAAGAAATTAGAAAAATCTCGCCTGATACAAAGATAGAAATTTTAACGCCAGATTTTAAAGGTGATAAAGAAGCTTTAAACACAATTATTAAAGCTCACCCAGATGTTTTTAATCATAATATCGAAACTGTAGAATGTTTGTTTAAAACAGCCCGCCCACAAGGAAATTATAGACGTTCGTTAGAAGTTTTGAAATATATTAAAGAAAATAGTGACATTCCAACAAAATCAGGTATGATGGTTGGTTTAGGCGAAACTCAAGACGATATAAAGCTAACTCTTAATGATTTGCGCTCTGTTGGTTGTGATATTTTAACAATTGGGCAATACATTCAACCTTCTAAGCAACATCTTGACGTTGAAAAATATTACACAGAGGAAGAATTTGAAGATTTGAAGGAGCTAGCAAAGCAAGCAGGATTTGAAAAATATCAAGTAGCACCGCTTGTTCGTAGCTCTTATAATGCTTTCAAACTTTTTAATTAATTTTTATTTTTTGAATACCCAATAGTCTTTGTTTAACAAGATTAAAAATGGGACTAATTCTAAACGACCGATTAACATATTAAACATAAATATTATTTTGGTTAAGTCGTGCAAGTTTTCAAAGTTGCCTGTAGGTCCAAGAGTGCTACCAAAAGCTGGACCGATAATACTTAAAGTTGAGAACGAACCTGTAAAACCAATTACAGCATTGTTTTCAATGAATGAAACTGTAATTGAACTTATTGCCAAAATGGTTACATAGAAAATTACAAATCCAATGATTTGTGAGATAATTTCTGGTGCAACTGTTGCTCTATCAAGCTTGATAGTTATAACTGCGTTTGGGTGCAAAAACTTTATAATTTCTCTTTTTAAATATTTGAATACGATTAACGCTCTCATAATCTTGATACCACCACCAGTAGAACCAGCAGAAGAACCAACCAAAATTGCGATTAATAAAATTATTTGGGCAGATATATCCCAATATGTGTAATCACTGCAGGCAAAGCCTGTTGATGTCATTAAACTTACAACTGTGAAAACGATATTTGTCAAATTGATGAATGAAAATTCGTTCGATGTGTTCCAAAAAAATAAAGCGATTAGAGCTGATACAACTAGAATTATTCCGATATAAGTTCTAAATTCTTCGTTATGAAAAATCATTTTCCACTTGAATTGTGTAATGACTCTATAAACAAGTGCTAAGTTGCAACCTGATAAAAACATAAACACAATTACAATCCAAGTTATAGGTAATGAGTGATATCCAGCGATTGAAAATTCGTTAGGTGACATACCACCAGATGAAATTGTTGAAAATGCATTGCAAACGGCATCAAACAAAGGCATCTTGAAGTATACCAACAATCCGATTTCAATTAAAGTTAAAACAATGTATAATCCCCACAATGCAATGGCAGTGTTTTTAATACGGGGGGTTAACTTGTCCTCTGTTGGTCCAGGGGCTTCAGCAAAAAACATTTGACGACCTGCAATCGCGAATTGAGGTAAAATTGCAATAAATAAAAGGATAATTCCCATACCACCTAACCATTGTGTGAACGAACGCCAGAAGAATAGCGTATGTGGGTAGTTGTAATGAGTTAAAATTGTTGCGCCTGTTGTTGTAATTCCTGAAATTCCTTCAAAGAAGGAATCGATTATTCCAAAATTAAAAAACAAGTACGGAACGCTTGCTATAACAGCAAATATTAACCAAGATAAAAGAACTGTTGCAAGTCCTTCTGACTTTTTAATATCTGTCATTTTTTTATCTTTAGTCAAAAAGTGGTTTACTATAAGTTTAAAAAATCCGCCTAAAAGCATTGCCCCAATGCCTGTTGCGACGAATGGTAAAATGCAATTTGTTTCACCATAAATTAAAGCAACGATTGCGGGCAATAAAGTTACAAGTCCGATACAGATAAAAACGAATGATACAGCATTAAATAGGTAACTTAATCTCATATTATCCTACCTTAAAAAAGTCCTTAATCTTTTGAGCATCTTCGTTTTTAGTGAAAATTAAAATATCATCACCAGCCATAATTAAAGTGTCGCCTTTTGGAATTATAACTCTATTTTTACGGTTAACCATACCAATCACGGCACGAGTAGGAAGTTTTAGTTCCATAAGTTTTTTTGTTTCAAAGTTTTCAGGAATTTCAATATCCAAAACTTCAGCTTTACCTTGTTCTACAGTTGCTAAAATACCAATATTTGTTTCACTAAATTCGTTTTTAATTTCGTGAAGTGCTGCAAACTTTGTAGAAACGGCAATATCAATACCAACTTGTTCAAATAACGGAATATTTAAGAACTTTGTAACTCTTGCAACAACACGTTTTACGCCAAGTTGCTTAGCCAAAAGTGAACATAGCAAATTCTTTTCGTCGTTGTTAGTAACGCTGATTAAAACGTCTGAATCCCCGATATCTTCTTCGTTTAGAAGTTCCAAGTTGGTTCCGTCACCGTTTATGATTAACGTATTCGTTAATGTTTCTGATAAAAATTCACAACGTTCTTCGTTTTTTTCAATAATTTTAACCTTCATTTTTAAGGTTTCTAAATCACGGGCAAGCATTAAACCAACATTGCCACCACCAATGATAGTAACAGTTTTGGTTGAATTTTTTTCGTGGAAGAATTTACCAGCTAAAATATCTAAAGAGTGTGAGGAACCCATAAATATTGCTTTATCGCCTTCTTGTAAAACAGTTTCACCATAAGGGATAGAAAGTTCGCCCTCACGAGTTAAGCCTACAATAAGTGTTTCAGCAGGGAAACCACAATCTTTTACTTTTTTATCAACAAGAACAGAGTGTTCTTCAAGTTTGTATTCTAAAAGTTTGGCTTTACCGTTTGCAAAATTTTCTACGTCTAATGCCTTTGCAACCGTAACAATTCTGAAAATTTCTTTTGTTAAAAGTTCTTCTGGCCAAATGATTGAATCAATTGCAAATGTTGATAATCCGTCTGTATCTTTTAATGCAAGAAATGATTTTTTGTATTCTTCGTGGTTTACAAAGCAAATTGTTTTTACACCAGACATTTTCTTTGCAATTCCACAAGCAACGATGTTTGCATCATCAAGGTTTGTACAAGCAATGAAAACATCAGCTTGAGCAATTCCAGCTCTGCGTAAAATATCAACATCAGCGGCTGTACCGTTTATAAAACTTATATCTAATTTGTCAAAATCATCAGACTTGTTTGTTTCGTTATCAATTACAATAACGTCGTTTTGTTGATAAAACTCGTTTGCAATCAAATATCCAAATTCACTTGCGCCATAAATAATAATTTTCATACGGTGAATATACAGCAAACATGTTAAAAAATAAACCCATAAAGATTTTTTGTGAAATGAGAATTGAATGATAGAAAGTTTTGATGTTTGAAATAAATTTTTGCTAAACTTATAACCCTCAAATCCTCTAAAACTCATGCTTGAATTTTAACTTTTTTATGTGATGATATAATTAAGGCTAATTATTAAATAGCAAAGTACAATATTATAAAAAGATGAAAAGGAATTAAAGAAATGCCAAGAAAGACACCTTTAGAAAAAATCAGAAACATTGGTATTGCAGCCCACATCGATGCTGGTAAAACAACTACAACAGAACGTATTTTGTTTTACACAGGTAAAACTCACAAAATTGGTGAAGTTCACGATGGTGCAGCAGTAACAGACTTTATGGATCAAGAACGTGAACGTGGTATCACAATCCAATCAGCAGCCGTAACAGCAGCTTGGAAAGGACACCAAATTAACGTAATCGACACACCAGGCCACGTTGACTTTACAGTCGAAGTAGAACGTTCATTACGTGTATTGGACGGTGTAGTTGCAGTATTCTGCGCAGTAGGTGGTGTACAATCACAATCTGAAACAGTTTGGAGACAAGCTAACCGTTACGAAGTTCCTCGTATGGTATTTGTTAACAAAATGGATAGAACAGGTGCTGATTTCTACCGTGTATTAAACCAAATCAGAGATAGATTAAGAGCTAATGCTTATGCAATTCAATTACCAATCGGTGCTGAAGATAAAATGCAAGGTATCATTGACTTGATGGAGATGAAAGCTGAAATCTACAGAGATGATTTAGGTAAACAAATCGATATCTTTGATGTTGATACATGTGATGAAATTCCTCAAGAATTAAAAGATAAAGCTCACCAATACAGAGATGAAATGGTTGAAGCTATCGCTGGTGAAGACGATGCATTAATGGAAAAATACTTTGAAGATCCAGCATCAATCACAGTTCCAGAATTAAAAGCTGCATTAAGAAAAGCAGTTTGCGATAACAAAATCGTTCCTGTAACTTGTGGTACAGCATTCAAAAACAAAGGTGTTCAAATGTTATTGGACAACGTAGTTGACTATATGCCATCTCCAGTAGATGTAAAAGCTATCGAAGGTGAATTAGAAGACGGTACAAAAGTTGAAAGACACTCTTCTGATACAGAACCATTCGCAGCTTTATCATTCAAAGTTATGACTGACCCATTCGTAGGTCGTTTAACATTCTTACGTGTATATTCAGGCGTAATCACTTCAGGTTCTTATGTATTAAACGCTACAAACGGCAAAAAAGAACGTATCTCTCGTTTAGTTCGTATGTACGCTGACCAAAGACTTGAAGAACAAGAAGTTTACGCAGGTGATATCTGTGCAGCAGTAGGTTTGAAAGATACAACAACAGGTGATACATTATGTGATGAAAAAGCACCTATCATCTTAGAAAAAATGGTATTCCCAGAACCTGTAATTTCTGTTGCTATTGAACCAAAAACAAAAGCTGACCAAGAAAAAATGGGTATTGCTCTTCAAAAACTTGCTGAAGAAGATCCATCATTCCAAGTTAAAACAGACCAAGAAACAGGTCAAACAATTATCTCTGGTATGGGCGAACTTCACTTAGACATCATCGTTGACCGTCTATTAAGAGAATTCCACGTAGATGCTAACGTTGGTAAACCACAAGTTGCATACAGAGAAACAATCAGAGGTACAGCTGATCAAGAATCTAAATTCCAAAGACAATCAGGTGGTAAAGGTCAATACGGTCACGTTAAAATTAAAATCTCTCCAGCTGAAGAAAATGCAGGTTTTGTATTTGAAAACAAAATTGTCGGTGGTGCTATTCCTAAAGAATACATCGAACCAGCAAGAAAAGGTATGGAAGAAGCTCTTGAAGGCGGTATCTTAGCTGGATTCCCAATGATTGACGTTAAAGTTGAACTTTACGATGGTTCTTACCACGAAGTTGACTCTTCAGAAATGGCATTTAAAATCGCTGGTTCTATGGCTATCAAAGACGGTGTTAAAAAAGCACAACCTTGCGTACTTGAACCAATGATGAAGGTTGAAATCGAAATTCCTGATGAATACACTGGTAACATCATCGGTGATATCGCAAAACGTCGTGGACGTGTTGAAGGTCAAGAACCTGTTGGTAACACAGGTAACGTAATCGTTAGAGCAACAGTTCCTCTAGCTAATATGTTCGGTTATGCAACAGACTTACGTTCTAACACTCAAGGTCGTGGTACATTCTCTATGGAATTTAAATGCTACGAACAAGTACCTAGAAACGTTGAAGAAGAAATTATCGCAAAATCTGGCGCTAAAGCATAGTTTAGATTCTGATAATATAAATCTTAAAGAGGCGGTGAGCGAAGCTCACCGCCTCTTTTATAGAAGCCTTTAAGTCAATAAGGGTTAAGTGAAGAAGTCAAATGATTATTAAATTGTCATTTTTATTATAAATGACTTATTGTCTTATAGCTTAAATTCAAAATAGTCGCGCGGTTGGTATCAACCGCGCGACTTCACCATTTGTGATTTGTTGGATTTTAAAATTTTTTTTGAAAGTTGTGTGTCAGAGATATTCCGACACACAACAATTAAACTATTTAAGTTTAACTTTTACAGCGCTTTTTGAGTTAACTTTTTGGTCTAACTTTTGGTTAGCCTTGTTTTTAGCTGCTGCTTTTGCGTTAGCCTTAGCTTGTGCTTTTGCTTGGGGAGCATTAGCTTTTGCGTTTTTAACATCAGCTTTCGCTTTGTCGGCTTTCGCTTTGTTTGCTTGAGCTTTTTTCACTGCTGCATCAGTTTTTGGTGTAGCTTTAGTAACTGTAACTTTAGTTCCGCCTACATTTTTAGTAACTGTTGCTGCAAATGAAGCTGAAGATAATGCCACTGTAAGTGCGCATGCGATAATTAATGCTTTTTTCATAATTAATCTCCTTTCTCTCAAGTACTTATAAGAATATAAAACTAAAATATTTTATTTTCAAGTATTTTTGATATAATGTTACTATGCAAAGACGTCAGAAAAATTTATTAGGTTATAACATAGATTTATTTAGTGTAGATGAAGCTTTGGAATATTCAAATAGTTTAATTGATAGTGCCAAAAGCTCTCATATCGTAACAATTAATCCTGAGATTATTGAGTATGCTAACAAGCATGAAGATTTTGCCAAGATTTTGAAAGAAGCAGAATTGGTAATTCCAGACGGTATTGGGATTAAAATCGGTTTAAAAATTAATGGAGAAAATGTCGAAAGAATTACTGGAATTGGATTTGCTCATTCTTTGTTAGAAAATGCGCAAAAAAATAATATTCCTGTTGCTCTTGTTGGGGCAAAACCTCACGTAATTGAAAAAGCTTATGAAAATTTAAAGCAAGAAATGCCCGAATTGAATATTGTTTATAAGCATGATGGTTACTTTAGAGATTGCAAGCAAGAAGTTATTGATGGAATCAAAAATTCATCTCCAAAATTATTGTTGGTAGCTTTAGGCGCTCCAATGCAAGAAGAATTTATATATGAATTAAAATCAATTCTTCCATCAACCTTGATGATAGGAATTGGCGGAAGTTTTGATGTGTGGGCTGGAGAAGTTCAAAGGGCTCCAGAAATTTGGCAAAAGTTAGGATTAGAATGGTTGTATCGAACTATTAAGCAACCAGAAAGATTTAAAAGAATTTTTCCGACTTTGCCACTTTTCGTGTATAATGTAATTAAAGAAAAGTTTACAAAGAAAGAGGTATTATAAAATGTTAGATCAAAAAGACGTTGAACAACTACAAGAAATGTGCAAACAAAACAGACGTAACGTTATCAAGATGGCTAACCATGCTAAATCTGGTCACATCGGTGGTGCATTTTCTGCAGTTGAAATTTTAACAACACTTTACCAAAAAGTTATGAATGTTGACCCAGCTTGGGATAAATCAGCAGATTTTGCAAACCGTGACAGATTCATCTTGTCAAAAGGTCACGCTTCTGCAATTCTTTACTCTGTATTATCTCAAAAAGGATTTATTCCACAAGAAGAATTAATGACATTCCGTATTTTCGGTTCACGTCTTCAAGGTCACCCAAACACTCATATTCCAGGTGTTGAAGTTGCAACAGGTTCATTAGGTCAAGGCTTGTCAATGGGTGTTGGTATGGCTATGGGCTTAAAATTAGACAAAAACCCAGCTCACGTATTTGTTTACTTAGGTGATGGTGAGTTACAAGAAGGTTCTTGTTGGGAAGCATTTATGCATGCTCCACATCAAAAATTAAACAACATTACAGCTATTATTGACAGAAACATGTTACAAATTGACGGTGATGTTGAAAAAGTTAAAGCGTTAGAACCATTAGCAGACAAATTAAAAGCATTTAACTGGAATGTTGTAGAAATCGATGGTCATGACTTAAATCAAGTTTATGATGCATTGATGAATGCTAAAAACAACAATTCTGACAAACCAACTGCAATTATTGCTCACACAACAAAAGGTAAAGGTGTTTCATTTATGGAAAACCAAGCTGGTTGGCACGGTAAAGCTCCAAATGATGAAGAAGCAGAAAAAGCATTAGCAGAACTTGCATAAGGAGTTTTAAAATGGCAGTTACAGAATTAGATAAACAAAGAATTTTAGAAGTTCACAAAAAAACAGCAAAAGCTATCGAAAGTGGCAAAGGTCCATTCTTTGCAAGTGTATATGATGAAAAGGGTAATATTGTTGCAGAAGCTGCAAACTCAGTAGTTGAAGACAAATGCCCAGTATATCACGCAGAAGTAAATGCTGTTAGAGCAACTTGTAAAGCTCTAAACACTTACGATTTAGCACCATATAATTTATCAATCTACGTGAATGCAGAACCTTGCATTATGTGTGTTGGCGCAATTATGTGGTCTGGTATCAAACACGTTTACTATGGTGTTCCATCAAAACGTGTTGAAGAAATTACAGGTTTTGACGAAGGCTTCAAACCAAACTGGCATGAAGAATTTGCAAAACGTGGTATTACTGTAGAAGGTAATATCGAAGTTGAAGCAGGCGAAAAAGTGCTAGCAGATTATGTAAACAGCGGTAAAGAAGTTTACAAACCATCAAGATAAGGGTTAATCTGAATATTTATTTTAAGTAAGGCGCACGATACATTTGTATCGTGCGCCTTTATTTAGTTAAACCTATAATAACTACTTAATCAAAGCTTGAACTTCTTTAAAGTTAGGGTGTTTAGATGTTTTTAGTAATTCAAATAGGACAATTTCTGTATCGGCAATTTTTGCACCGTTTTGACGCATTAAACGAATTGCGTTTTTAAAATTATCTTTCTTTCTGCTTGCGCAAGCATCTTTTACAACATAAACTTCATAACCTGCTTCAAGTAAATCGGCAACGGTTTGATGTACACAGATATGAGCCTCAATACCGCCAATGATTATTTGTTTTTTGCCATAAGCTTTTAATTTTTCTGCAAATCCTTCATCTTTAAGTACCGAGAAGGCTGTTTTTTCAAAAACTTCTGTTGTGTCTTTGATGTGTTCTGATAAGTAATCAACAGTTTTGCCAAGTCCTTTTGGGTATTGTTCTGTAATAATTGTTGGAATACCTAAAATGTTTGCAGTTTTAAGCAAAATGTTTGATTGTTTTACAACTGTATTTTTTTCAAGCATAGCTACTAACTTTTCTTGTACATCGATAAGTAAAAGCAAGCAGTCATTTTGATTTAATGTGTTCATTTTATTCTCCTATTTTTGTGAAAATTTTAAAGCATTGTCTAAATCTTGAATAATATCATCAACATCTTCCAAACCAACAGAAAGTCGCATGAAGTCTGTGCCAATACCGCATTCTTCCATCTGTTCATCTGTAAGTTGTCTGTGTGTTGTCAGGGCTGGATATGTGATGATTGTACGAGAATCACCGATATTTGTTGCATGAATTGGTAAAGTTAAGTGTTCAATGAACTTTACCCCAGCACTTTTACCGTTTTTAATTCCGAAACTTACAATTGAAGAACAACCTTTTGGCATATATTTTAATGCTAATTTGTGATAAGCACTGCTTTCTAGCATTGGATAATTAACCCAAGTTACAGCAGGATGATTTTCTAAAAAAGTTGCAACTTTTAATGCTGTTTGAGAAAGTCTTTCCATTCTTAAAGAAAGCGTTTCAAGTCCTTGCATAATTAAAAATGAGTTCATAGGACTTAGGCAAGTGCCTAAATCTCTAATCATTTGTGCTCGAGCTTTTACGATATAAGCCATTTTTCCGA
>CALBKW010000012.1 GCA_937895785.1 uncultured Candidatus Melainabacteria bacterium
AGTGAAATTGGCTATATGGAAAGCCTTTAAAACTTTTAAACTCTGAACATTATTCAGACACATTGCTTGCAATCTACAATATATTACAAGGTTTGGGCGAAATTGTACCACTTTCAAATGTGTTTACATTCCAATTATATGAAGTGTTTGAACGTTTAATTTTCTGCGAACCAAATTCTAAAAATGCGGTAATCCTTTTAACGGCAAAAAACAAATTTAATCAATTAACAGAAAATGACGAATATTTATTTGATGAAGATAAAAACACAAAAGAAGAAGTTAACGCGATAAAAGCTCTTTTAAACGACAATTTAGACGACGATTTAGACAACTTCATTGCACCAGAGCTTAATGAAAACAGCGATTTTGTTTATCCAGCATTAGATTTAATCAAGCATGGTGAACTTATCCGAGATTTGCTATCGTCAAAAAATCAAACCATAATATTAAAAACTCTTGAAACATTGAAAAATATCAACGATTTAACACAAGAGGACAAAAGCAAAGCTTTAGAAAACATTACAGATGAAAATATAAAAGCGATTATTTTAGCGCTTTAAGGGGTATGAAAATGGAATTTACAGAAAAAACATTATCTAGCAAAGTTGCATATGATGGCAAAGTTGTTCATGTTGAATACGACGAAATTGAAACTGCAGACGGACATAAAAGTTTTCGAGAAGTAGTTAGACACCCAGGTGGTGTTGTAATAGTTGCTGAAACTAACGAAGGCAAAGTATTGCTAGTTAAACAATATCGTTACCCGCTTGCTAATACAAACTTAGAACTTCCTGCGGGTAAACTTGAATACGGAGAAAATCCCGATGAAGCTTGCAAACGTGAACTTGAAGAAGAAACAGGTTACGATGCAGGAACATGGAAATCTTTAGGCTACATCAACACAACTCCAGGAATTTGCGACGAAAAATTATATTTGTACTATGCAAAAGATTTAACATACAACAAACCACACCCAGATGAGGGTGAAATTTTACAACTTTTTGAGTATACTAAAGATGAAGTTTTCACTATGATTAAAAATGGCGAAATAAACGATTCTAAAACTCTTTGCGCATTATTAAGAGCATACAAAATTGATTAAGGGATAAATAAATGACAATTAGAATGATTGCAACTGACGTTGACGGAACAATTTTAAGACATACAGGAGAATTTAATCCTGAAGTTGTTGAGTGTATTCACAAACTTGATAAAAACGGAGTAAAAGTCGTTATCGTCACAGGCAGAATGCACAAATCAGCAAAGAAAATTGCAGATAGATTAGGACTTAAAAACGCCGTTGTATCTTATCAAGGAGCGCTAGTTTGTGAGAATACTCCTGAACAAACAGTATTATATGAAAAATATATTCCTCTAAACACAACAAAGAAAATTATCGAATGGGGACACAAGGAAAAAATACATATTAATTTATACATGAATGATAATCTTTATGTTGAAAAAGATGACGATATTATTCATAAATATGCGGATTATCAAAAAATTCCATTTACCGCTAAACCGTTTTCAGAATTAGAACTAGACAACATTAATAAGCTTGTATTAATTGACTATGACAATCCTGAACGTGTTACCCTTTTGACTAAAAAACTTCAAGAGGATTTTCCAGAATTATTTATTGTTAAATCTTGCGATTACTTCTGCGAAGTTTGTCACAAAGAAGCTACAAAAGGCGATGGTTTAAGATATTTACAAGAATTTTATGGCATTCCTAAAGAGGCAACTCTTGCAATTGGCGATCACAACAACGATATAGATTTATTAAAAGCTGGTGGGGTTAAAGTTGCGATGGGTAATGGCACAGATGAACTTAAAGCAATTGCAGACTACGTTACGGACACTGTTGACAACAATGGCTTTGTAAAAGCTATCGAAAAATTTGTAGAAGTAGGTGCAAATGTATAGAATTGGTATAGGTTACGACATCCACAGGCTTGATGTCGATAGAGATTTGATTATTGGAGGAGTTAAAATTCCTCACGTTACTGGACTTGTAGGTCATTCCGATGCTGACGTTCTTATCCACGCAATTATTGATGCTATGTTTGGCGCACTTGCACTTGGTGATATCGGAACTCATTTTCCAGATACTGATGAAAAATACAAAGGTATTTCAAGCATTTTATTGCTACAACACGCTTACCGACTAATTCAAGAGGAAGGTTATGTTATCAACAATC
>CALBKW010000013.1 GCA_937895785.1 uncultured Candidatus Melainabacteria bacterium
CACAAGATGCAATTGCGTTATGAATGCCGTGTGCTTGAGCAGAAATTACGTCAAAATAACCTTCCATAATTACAACAGAATCTTCTTGCTTAATAGCTTCTTTTGCTGTGTATAAACCGTATAAAATTCTACTTTTATTATAAATTGGAGAGTCTGAAGAGTTTAGATATTTTGGATTTTGTCCTTCTTCAATTGCTCTAGCACCAAAGGCAATATACTCGCCTTGTTCATTTTGAATTGGAATAATAATTCTATTTCTAAATCTATCAACATAACGCCCTTGGTTCGATTTTAAAATTAATCCTGCTTTTTCTAAAATTGAATCATCATAATCACGTTTCAACTTGTCATAAAGCATATTTGGTTCTTTTAATGACAAACCTAAAGAGAATTTTGAAATAATCGCAGGTGTAATATCACGATTATTCAAATATTTTACTGCGATATTATCAGATGGAGAACTTAATAAAATATCTTGATAAATTTCAACAGCCTTTTTACAAGCTTCTATCATTAAAGTTCTTTCTTCTTTATGTTTGCCTCCATCACTATTATATTCAGGCAATTCAACGTTATAACGTTCTGCCAAATATTTAATAGTTTGCATGTAATCCCAATTATGAATTTTCATTAAAAATGTAATCGCATCACCACCAACTCCGCAACCGAAACATTTAAAAAATCCTCGTTGAGCATTTACAGAAAAAGAGGGTGTTTTTTCACCATGGAAAGGACACAAGCCCCAATAATTTGAGCCTTTTTTCTTTAAAACTATTTCTTCAGATATGATATCAACAATATCCATCTGACTTTTGATTTGTGATAGTGCTTCCTCAAACGTCGTTGTCATATAAATATTTTAGCATTAATATAAAGTCATGTTATAATCATTTTATGGAAAATTATTTTATTGATACACACTCTCACATTGATATGATTGAAGATATTTCGCTTGATGAAATTATAAAATCAGCGAATGATGTTAATGTAAAAAAAATAATTATTCCTGCCGTAAACGAAGAAGATTTTGAAAGAAAAATTGAAGTTTGCAATAAATATGAAAATATTTTTTGTATGCTTGGAGTTTTTCCTGAAGAAGCCAAAACTTGGAGTGATAAAACTTATGAAAACATTAAAAATCTAGCAAAAAATAGTTCAAAAGTTGTTGCTATTGGTGAAATTGGACTTGATTACTATTGGGATACAAGTTTTGTTGAACTCCAAAAAGAAATTTTTATAAAACAGATTCAACTTGCAAACGAATTGAATTTACCAATTGATGTTCACGATAGAGAAGCACATAAAGACACTTTTGACATCTTAAAAGAATACAACAAAGGTTCTGACGTAGTTTTACACTGTTTCTCTGGAAGCGTTGAATTTGCTAAAGAATGTATCAAACAAGGTTGGTACTTGTCATTGGGAGGTGTTGTAACCTTTAAAAATGCAAAAAAAATGAAAGAAGTTGCAAAAGAAATTCCACTTGAACACCTTATGCTAGAAACAGATGCGCCATATCTTGCACCTGTTCCATTTAGAGGAAAAACAAATGAACCTAAATACATTCCTTACATTGCACAAGAAATTGCAGACTTAAAAGAAACTTCATTAAGAAATGTTACAAATGTTACTACTCAAAATGCAGAAAAGGTTTTCCGAATTTGAAAAAAGAAAGATTAGACAAATACCTTGTAGATTTAGGTTATTTTGAAAATAAAAGTAAGGCTGCAGCATCAATTTTGGCTGGTGATGTACTTATTAATGATGAAAGAATCACTAAAGCAGGATTTCAAATTAACACACAAAAAGAATATGAAATCCGTGTAAAGTCTATGCCATACGTTTCAAGAGGTGGCTTTAAGTTAGAAAAAGCTTTAAAAACTTTTGATGTCGTAATAAAGGATAGAATTTGCCTTGATGCAGGAGCTTCAACAGGCGGATTCACAGATTGTTTACTTCAAAATGGAGCAAAGTTTGTTTATGCTGTTGACGTTGGTTACGGTCAACTTGATTGGAAAATAAGAAGCGATGAACGTGTAAAACCAATCGAAAAAACGAACCTTAAAATTTGCACAAGAGAAGATATTTACGCTCAAAACGAACCGATTGCAGACTTACTAGTTTGTGACGTTTCGTTCATCTCACTGGAAAAAGTTTTACCTAATTTCAAAAAACTTTTAGCCGAAAAACAGGAATTAATTTGTTTAATAAAACCTCAATTTGAAGCTGGTAAAGAGCTTGTTGAGAAGGGCGGCGTAATTCGAAATAGGAACACTCATTACAGTGTAATAACAAACGTTATTGAATGTGCTAGAGGGTTAGATTACTCAGTTTTAAATCTTACACATTCTGCGATTAAAGGACCTTGTGGAAACATTGAATACTTAATTCACCTTACTAGCGAAAAGCAAGATGAACAAGAGTTTGATATCCAAGAAATAGTTGATAATGCCTTTACGGAGTTAAATCAACAACCTCTTCACCAAACATAATATTTTTACCAATTGCTTTTTCCAAGCCAGCTTTTGCTGAGTTAAATTGATATAAAGCATTGTAGTATGAAATTTGAGAGTTTAAATAAGAAACTTGCGCATCTTTCATTTCTGTTGGACTCGCTTCACCAACCTTGTAGCGTCCGAAAGAAATGTCGTAGTTTTCTTTAGCTTGTTTCATACCCAAAAAGGCAACTGGAATTTGATTTTTCTTTTCTACAAGTGTTAAATAAGCTTTTTGAATTTCTAAACGAATATCATTTTCAGTGCTTGTAGCATTTGCCATTTGTTTAGAATAATTAGCCCTTGCTTCTTTAATTTGTTGATTAATCAGCATTCCATTTACAGTTGGAAAATCTAAATATCCACCAAAAGAGTAACCATAAGATTTTGTTGGTTGAGAGCCACCGATTGCATAAGAACCTTGAGCTGTAATTTTAGGCAAGTATTGCTTTTTCATCAATTTTAATTGTTGACGAGCCTGCTCAACTTGCAATTTTGCAACCTTCAAGTCTGGTCTTGATTCATCAGCAATACTCATTGCATCTTCTAATGTAATATCACAATCTGCATATTTCAATCTTTCTTGAACATTAAACTTTGTCATATATGGTAAGCCCATAACATTGTTTAAGTTTGCCATTGCTACGTTAATTTGATTGTCAGCTTGAATTAATTGTAACTTTGCATTACTCAAATTTACTTCAGCAATAGTTACGTCTACTTTTGGATTAGTACCAATTTCATAGTAAGCTCTTGCTTGGTTATAGAATAATTCAAATTTTTGAACATTATCTTCTTTTACTTTTTTATCATCATAAGCTAGTAACAACGCATAATAAGCATCTTTTGTTTGCATAATTACATCATTTACAACACTTGTTAATGATTCTTGAGCTGATTTATAAGCCAATTTTCTGATTGTAACTTGGTTTTGAGTTACTCCAAAGTCATAAATCATTTGACTTACTGAAATCTGTCCTAAATAGTACAAAGTATATGTTGAATCTTGTGCACCAATAGCATCTGAAAACAATAAGTTTTTATTTTTAGAACCGTTTGTAGTCCAATTTAAGTTAGGAAAATAATTTGACCAAGTTTGTTTAACTCTAGCATCAGAAGCAGAAATTTCTTCAATCGCTGCACGAATTTTAGGGTTATTGCCTAATGCAAATTTAATACAATCTTCTAAAGTAATATCTATTGTTTTTTCAACAGAACCTTCAATAACTTTGGTATCACTAATCTTTTTAATATCATCTATTTGAGGTGAAATTTTATCAGCATCTGGATATTCTGATGTAATAATTTTATTACCAATTTCGTTCAATTCATCTGTTTTTGCTTGCTTATTGTCAACTGCAGAAACTTCTCCAGCAACGGCAATGTTTGCTGTAGTCAATAAACATATTAAAATTAATGAAAATAACTTTTTATACATTCTATTTACCTACGTTTTTTATTTTTTCTAATCCTTCATGTAAGAAAGATTTAATATCATCTAATACTTTTTTCATTTTTGAATCATCTTTTAATGCATTATGAGAGTGTTTTTTCATTCTTTGAATACATACAAAGAACCCTGGAACTAGCAATGTACCGATGAAAGCTACTGCCATCATACCGCCAAATACAGTCATGCCAACAGAATGACGACTTACAGCACCTGCCCCGAAAGCAAATACCAAT
>CALBKW010000014.1 GCA_937895785.1 uncultured Candidatus Melainabacteria bacterium
TTTTAATAAAGTCTAAGTTATCTTTTTCTGCAACACCTGATTTTAAGTATTCAACGTACAAATCAACACCGTCGTGTAATTTAGCCATAATTTTTTCATCAATTAATGGATTATTTTCTGCGGCGATTTTAATTTCATAAGAGCCATTTTTTTCTGTTTCGTCAAAAATTTCTTGAATTTTTTGAACAAACTCTGCAGATTCTTCTGGTAAATATTGGCTACCTTGAGAGTTCAAGTCTTTTGTAGCGTTTTTAACAGAAATACCGTGGCTTGAAGTGATATATTCACCGCCAACCAAGTCTAATTTGAATGCTAAGAAAGAAGCTAACCAAATTGGAATAGTCTTTTTGTCAACAGGAACAAGAGTTTCAATACCTTGAGCCGCTTGAACTCTAGCAATAGCATCTAAATATAAATCAGAGTTATATCTAACTTCACGTCCTGCAAGTTTTAAGATTTGTTTATCAGGATATTTTTCAACTGCTACAAGAGCTTTAGCCAATGTAGCAAGAACAATACCAACTAAGTTAATCGGAAAACGTGTATCTTGTGGATATAAAATATTTTGAGGTCCTCTGATACCTGCTGTAGAAACTTTTGCTTCTTTAGCATAGTTAGCAAACCATTCTTTCAAGTTTAAGCCTTCTGGGTTTGTTTCAGCATCATAAGGCATTAAGTGTTCTTTTTTCAATGTAAAAGTAAATTCACCTTTATTTGAAAAATCCATTAAATTACGTTTTTTCACATAATCTGGTGTTCTATCTTCAACACTTTCAAATAATTGTTTTTCTAATTCACAAGATGCAGTTTTTTTCATAAATACAAGTTCTCCTTTCGATAAAACCAGTCTATCATAAAATAAATTATTTTGATAGACAACAGCATAATTTGGTGGATTAATTAAGTTAAAATCTAATATCATTGTGAGATTAGTTTAGCACAAAAAGAAGACACTAGAAACTGAATTAAACCCTAGTGTAACCCCGAATAATCCAAGGCTACTTCTTGTTTTCTAATACTTGAGATGCTGAAACAAGTTCAGCCTGACATTGAGGTTTAATATGTTATCGGACAGTTTGAATGATACCGCAACGGAGTGCGGTATGACTTAAAGTAAAAGTTTTGTTATCAAAATCTTTATTTACAAGACGTATTTGTCCAGCTTAAAACTTTGTTGTTAGGGCATTTTCCAGCGGTAGCTTTTAGGTAATCCATATTGTCATTTTGAATCACCCAAGTTGCAAGCCCTTGACCAGTTTTAAAGTTATTCGTCAAATCTGTTCTCTCTATTAATTTTTTACCACCGTCCATTGGCGCATCTGACAACAATATGCCTTTATCCTCGAAACTTAAGGCATTCCCAGGGTCACTAATGTATTGCGGTAATACAATATGAAAATCAAAAACGTCTTTACCTAGAGTAGATGCGCCTTTTGAAGGACCATCAATATCTACAAATAGTTGATACCCCCAAGTGCAACCAGCGATTCCTAAACTAGTTCCGTCTGCTAAGATATATTTGTAAAGTGAGGTTGATTTATCGTCGTAACCCAAATTACTGCCATCTAATAACTTTGTTGAAGATGGAAAACACCCTGTATTAGCAGTATATCCACAAGTTTTTGAAACTTTTAAAAAGTCACTCAATCTATCAGGAAAATTTCCTACATTTTCACTTAAGGGACCATAAGTTGCCTCAACTCTGCCTATTGCATCGTTTAGGTTTGAATATACTTTCTTTAATTTTGCAACTTTTTCTTTATCTGCAGTTGAAGAGTTCAAGTTTGGAATAGTTAAAGCTGCAACTACGCCGATAATACCCATTACAATTAGGGTTTCAGCAAGTGTGAAAGCAAGAGCTTTTTTGATACTTGTTATTCCATTTTTTTTGACAATTCCAACCATATTGTATCTCCTTTTTTTATTCAGTATAATCTATTTTTTGAGGTTTTTCAAGTATAGAACTTTAATTTATTGTTGAAAAACTTTACCTGATATATTTAACATGACATATTATTTAATATTATATAAAAATTTATCGTCAAAAAATTCTGTTTGGAGTACAATTAAATAGTCTTAAATAGTAATAAAAACGCTACATTTGTAGCATTTAATAGAAGAAAATAATACAGTAGGCTGGATAATTTAAAACTATAAGGAGGTTTATTTATGCCAGGAAAGACAATAACAGTTGATGGTAACTACGCTGCAGCACACGTTGCGTATGCTTTAAGCGAAGTATCAGCAATTTACCCAATCACTCCTTCATCTACAATGGGTGAATGGATTGATGAATGGGCATCTCAACACAAAAAGAACATTTGGGGTAAAGAAGTTCGTGTTGCTGAAATGCAATCAGAAGCTGGTGCAGCAGGTGCTGTACACGGTTCATTAGCAGCAGGTGCTTTAACTTCAACTTACACTGCATCACAAGGTTTGTTATTAATGATTCCTGTAATGCACAAGGTTGCAGGGGAAATGATACCTCACGTAATTCACGTTGCAGCAAGAGCTTTAGCAGCTCAATCATTAGCAATTTTCGGTGACCACACAGACGTTATGGGTTGCAGAAACACAGGTTATGCTATGTTAGCGGCTAACAGTGTTCAAGAAGAAATGGATATGGCTTTAATCGCTCACTTAGCTACTTACAAAGCTAAAGTTCCATTCTTACAATTCTTCGATGGTTTCAGAACTTCTCACGAAGTACATAAAATTGAAGAAATCTCTTATGAAGATATCGCTTCATTAGTTGAACCAAAATACATTGAAGAATTTAAACAAAGAGCATTACGTCCAGAAGCTCCAAAATGTAAAGTTGGTGCTCAAAACACAGACGTATACTTCCAAGGTCGTGAAACAGTTAA
This sequence comes from uncultured Candidatus Melainabacteria bacterium, assembly GCA_937895785.1. GTDB lineage: Bacteria > Cyanobacteriota > Vampirovibrionia > Gastranaerophilales > Gastranaerophilaceae > UBA6984. Next base: position 2,868 of record CALBKW010000014.1, read on the forward strand.
CAAATACTATGACGCAGTTCCTGACATCGTTCAAGAATACATGGACAAAGTTGCTAAGGTTACTGGCCGTCAATACCACCCATTCGATTACGTTGGTGCTCCAGATGCAACTGATGTTATCGTAGCTATCGGTTCTGGTTGCGAAACTATCGAAGAAACTATCGATTACTTAAATGCAACTAGAGGTACTAAATACGGTTTAGTTAAAGTTAGATTATACAGACCATTCGATGTTAAGAGATTCAACGAAGCTCTTCCTAAATCAGTTAAGAGAATTGCTGTTTTAGACAGAACTAAAGAACCTGGTTCTATCGGTGAACCTTTATACATGGATGTTGTAGCAGCTATCGAAAACAAAGACGTTAGAGTTATCGGCGGTCGTTATGGTTTATCTTCTAAAGAATTTACACCATCAATGGTATTAGCTATTTACAAACATTCAGAAAACAATGGTTTCCACGGATTTACAGTTGGTATCGAAGATGATGTTACAAACAAATCATTAAAAGTTGAAGAACACATCGTTACAGAACCAGAAGGAACTACAAATTGTATGTTCTGGGGCTTAGGTTCAGACGGTACTGTTGGTGCTAACAAAAACTCTATTAAAATCATTGGTCAATACACAGACAAAGATGCTCAAGCATACTTTGCTTATGACTCTAAAAAATCATTTGGTGTTACAGT
>CALBKW010000015.1 GCA_937895785.1 uncultured Candidatus Melainabacteria bacterium
ATTTTTAAACAGCAAAGTTTAGATGCCACCTGTCAGGTGGCTTTTTTATTTGCAAAATTTCAAGTATAGCAATAGTTCTACAGCATAGTGTAAGTAATTTTACGTACGTTAAAACACGTACGTTTTTATACTGACAAATTTCAAAGAAAAAAGTTTTATAATATTATTGAAAGTTATTACAGGTATTTTCTGTCAACTAACTCATCTGGCATAAATTGTTGGTAAGCATCTTTTGCTATATGAGAATAGATGTACCCCTCACCAAAACCGTATTTTGCAGCATCCTTGTAGTGAGCATCTCTCAAATGCATTGGTGGTGCATAATCTTTACCATTACTAATATCTGATAACGCCTCATCAATAGCCATAATTGCAGAGTTTGATTTTTTTGAATTTGCAACATAAATCACAGCTTCGGCAAGCGGGATTCTAGCCTCTGGAAACCCTAACAATTCAACAGCTTGATACGCACTGACTGCAAGAGAAAGAGCCATTGGATTTGCTAGTCCAACATCTTCTGCCGCCGTGACAATCAAACGTCGAGCAATAAACCGAGGGTCTTCACCTGATGCAATCATTTTTGCTAAGTAATAAATTGCAGCATTTGCATCTGAACCTCTAAGACTTTTTTGAAAAGCTGAAGCACAGTCATAATGTTCTTGTTGCGAATATCGAGTTTTTCTTGATTGTGCAAGCTTTTCAATGATATCAACAGTCAAAACTCTTTTATCTTCATTGTAATTACTTGCAAAGTAAGCATTTTCAACAAGGTTAAGTGCGTAACGAGCATCACCTCTTGCTAAATTGACAATAAATTCGACAACATCGTCATTGTAATCAATCGGTTGGTTGTTTTTTGCCAAATATGAAAAACCATTTTTAACAACTCTAGAAATAACTTCATCGGAAAGATTTTCAAGGCGAATAACTTGGACTCTCGATAGCAAGGCAGGAACAACTTGAAACGAAGGATTTTCAGTTGTTGAGCCGATTAGAAAAAGAGTTCCGTTTTCTAAGTGAGGCAAAAGGGCATCTTGTTGAGTTTTTGAGTAACGATGAATTTCGTCAATAAATAAAACTGTTTTTTGCCCATTTCTAAGCGCTTCTTTTGCTCTTTCTACAGCATCTTTAATATCTTTAACGCCAGAAGTTACGGCTGAAATTTCAATAAATTGAGCATTTACGGTGTTAGCAATAATTCTTGCTAAAGTGGTTTTACCGCAACCTGAAGGTCCCCACAAAATAAGAGAAAACAATCTCCCAGATTTTAACAAATTGAACAATGGTGAATTTTTAGATATAACATTTTCTTGCCCTAAAAATTCATCTAAAGTTTTTGGACGTAACAAATCCGCTAATGGAATTTGTTTATTTTGATTTTCTAGTTCCGTAAATAAATTGTTCATAGTATAATTGTAACATCAAAAGGAATAAAATAAAAATGAAGAAAAAAATAATCATCGGAAGTTCAATATTTTTAATACTTTTGGTCGCATTCATTTGTGTATCATTAGCACCAAGAAACACTAAGTCATTAGACCAAGAAGTTGTTTTTTGGACTCTTCAAATGAATGATTTTACTCCTTATATGACAGACATTATTACAAAATTTGAATACGAAAACCCAGACATAAAAATAAAATGGATTGACGTACCGTTTTCTGAGGGCGAAAAAAGAACTCTAGCAGCAATTTTGAGCAATAATCCGCCATCATTAGTAAATTTAAATCCTGATTTTTCAAGCGTATTGGCACAAAAAGGTGCCTTGGAAGAAATTATGCCTGAACAATTAGAAACATTTAATAAATCGCTTTTAAAATCATTAGAAGTAAATGGCAAGATGTATGCGATACCTTGGTACGCAACTTCTGCAGTAACTATTTATAACAAAGCATTGCTAGAAAAAGCTGGATTTAAAATTCCGCCAACAACTTACGAAGCAATGGGGCAATATGCACTTGATGTAAAGGCAAAAACAGGTGCTTACATATTTATGCCAACTATTACCGAAAATGACACAATGCTTAAAATTTTAAACAAGTACGATATTAATACCCCTTATGCAGTAAAAACACCTGATTCTATTGAAATTTTTGATTTCTATAAAAAACTATATAAAGAAGATTTAATTCCAAAAGAAAGCATTAACCAAACACACAGAGAAAGCTTGGAAAAATATATGTCTGAATACATTGTTTCAATTCAAGCAGGTGCAAATTTCTTGAACTTAATTAAAGAAAACGCACCAAGCGTATACAAAAAAACAGATGTATCAACACAACTGGTAGGCTCAGAAGGTCAATATGATTTTTCTTTAATGAACTTTGTAATTCCTAAACGAGCTAAAAATAAAGAGGCTGCACTTAAATTTGCACTTTATTTAACTAATGAAGAAAACCAATTGAAACTTGCAAAATTAACTAACGTTTTAGCAACAAATGAAAACGCTCTGAAAAACGAATACTACCAAAAATATGATAAAAACGATATTTTAGCTAAAGCTAGAGTTATAAGCGCACAACAATTAAACAAGGTTGAACCAGTACTAAGACAACAAAAATCACAAAAAGAAATAAACAACGTTATAAACACAGCTACGCAATTAATTTTGGTTGACAATGTTGACACTAAAAAAGTTTTAGATTCAGCATCAAAAAAATGGTCAAAATTGATTGAATAGGCGTTTACACTACGTAAAGATTTTTTTACAGTCATGCAATAAGGGCTTATTTGTAATATAATAATTATATATAACATACAAAAATATTAATTTTGGGGGGAAATATAATGGAAGAAATGCAAGGTAGCACAACTACAGCGCCTAAGCAAGAGTATGATGCAAGTAATATTCGTGTATTGGAAGGCTTGGAAGCCGTTAGAATGCGTCCCGGCATGTATATTGGTTCAACATCTCAAAGAGGTTTGCACCACTGTATTTATGAAATCGTAGATAACTCAATCGATGAATCATTGGCTGGTTATTGTACAGAAATTCGAGTAAAAATAAACACTGACCACAGTATCACAGTAGAAGATAACGGTCGTGGTATTCCAGTTGATATAAAACCAGATTCAGGTAAATCAGCATTAGAAATTGTACACACAGTCCTTCACGCTGGTGGTAAATTCGGTGATGGTGGTTACAAAGTTTCAGGTGGTCTACACGGTGTAGGTGCATCTGTAGTAAACGCATTATCAGAAAAAATGGTTGTTGAAGTTTCAAGAAACGGCGGAGTTTACAAACAAGAATACTTCCGTGGTGAACCTTCAGCTCCAGTAGAAAGAATTAAAGATACAGACAAAACTGGTACAAAATCAAGATTTTGGCCAGACCCTGAAATTTTCCAAGAAACAATTGAAGTTGATAAAGACGTAGTTGCTGGTCGTTTAAGAGAAATGGCATTCTTGAACAAAGGCTTGAAAATTATCTTTATTGACGGAAGAACTAACGAAGAAGAAGTATTCCACTATGAAGGTGGTATTGCAGAATACGTTTTATTCTTAAACAAAAACAAAACAGCAATCTTTGAAGAACCTGTTTACATTGACAAAATGGTTGGAGATTTAAGAGTTGAGGTTGCAATGCAATACACAGATGCATACAGCGAATGTATCTTGTCATTTGCAAACAACATCAACACACACAGCGGTGGTACTCACTTAACAGGTTTCAGAAACGGTATTACTCGTGTATTAAACGACTATGCTCGTAAAAATAACATTCTTAAAGATTCAGAAGCTAACCTAACTGGTGATGATGTTCGTGAAGGTTTGACAGCAATTGTCAGTGTTAAACTTCCAAACCCTGAATTTGAAGGACAAACAAAAGAAAAATTAGGTAGCCAAGAAGCTATGGGTGCTGTTCAAGATTCTATCAGAGATAAATTCCAAGAATGGCTTGAATTTAATCCAAAAATTGCAAGAACAATCATTGAAAAAACTCTACAAGCTCAACGAGCTAGAGAAGCTGCAAGAAAAGCTAGAGAACTAACAAGACGTAAGACAGTTCTTGAAAACTCAACATTACCTGGTAAATTGGCAGACTGTTCTAACAGAGAACCTGAAAAATGCGAAATCTTCCTTGTCGAAGGTGATTCTGCAGGTGGTTCAGCTAAACAAGGTAGAAACAGAATGTTCCAAGCAATTTTGCCATTAAGAGGTAAAATCTTGAATGTTGAAAAAGCACGTTTAGATAAAATCTACGCTAACAACGAAATTCAATCAATGGTTCAAGCGTTTGGTGTTACAATCAGCAGAAACCCTGATGAAGTTAGCTTAGAAAAACTTAGATATCACAAAATTATTATCATGACCGATGCCGATGTTGACGGTGCTCACATCAGAACATTGATGCTTACATTCTTCTTTAGATATTGTAAACCATTAATTGAACAAGGTTATGTTTATATTGCTCAACCACCTCTATACAAAATTACACAAGGTAAACAAAGCGAATACTTATTTGATGAAAAAGCTTTAGACAAAATGTTGAAAGAACGTGGTATCAAATCAGTTTGCTTGTCAGATAAAACTAAAACAAAATCTGTTCAAGGTGAAGAATTATTGAAATTAATTTCTAACATGTCTGCATACTACAATTCTTACAACAACCCTATTTTAGGTAGAATACCTGCAGTAATGCTTAGAGGTATGGTTCGTTCAGACATTCAAGAAGCTGATTTTGACGATCAAGCAACAATGCAAAAACATCTTGATTACTTAACACACTATCTTGTAGACCACGCTGAAAACTACAACATTTCAGAAGCTAAAGATTACAAGTTAGAATTGAAATACAGCGCTGAAAACGCAAAATATAATCTAAAATTAACATTATCAGATGACGATTTTGTATTAATTACTCAAAGTATTGTTAAGAGTAACGAATACAAACGCCTAAAAGCAGCTTACCCTCTAATTCGTGAATACTTGATCGAAGAAGAAGGAACATTAATTTTAGAAACTGACACTGAAACTCACGAAGTTTCAACTTTCTCTGAATTACATAAGATTTTAGATGACAGAGGTTCTAAAGGCTTGCAAATCCAACGATTCAAAGGTTTAGGTGAAATGATGCCTCAACAACTTTGGGAAACAACAATGGATCCTTCTACAAGAACTTTATTAAAAGTGAACTTAGAAGATGCAATGCTTTGCGACCAGTTGTTTGATATTCTTATGGGTGACAAAGTTGAACCTCGTAGAGATTTCATTCAACAACACGCAGTTTACGCAACTAACATTGACGCATAGGTTACATTTTATAAAACAAAAAGGAAAAAAAGATGAAAAAAGAATTAATATTTTTAGGTCCACCAGCTTGCGGTAAAGGTACTCAAACAAGCAAACTTGCTGAACACTTGAACTTTCCACACGTTGATACAGGTTCTTTATTAAGAGCAGCAGTAAAAAATCAAACTCCAGAAGGTGTTACTGCTGAAAGCTACATGTCAAAAGGACAATTAGTTCCAGTAGAAGTTGTTGCAGCTATCATCAAAAGAAGACTTGCTGAACCTGATTGTGCAAACGGTTACGTTTTAGACGGTTTTCCAAGAAGCGTTGAACAAGCTGGCATGTTAGAAGAAA
>CALBKW010000016.1 GCA_937895785.1 uncultured Candidatus Melainabacteria bacterium
GAGCTTCAATGATTAGTCCAGATATGTTAGGACACACAATCGCTGTACATAACGGAAAAACTCACGTTCCTGTATATGTAACTGAACAAATGATTGGTCACAAATTGGGCGAATTTGCTCCAACAAGACTATTCAGAGGTCACGCAGCAGATAAAACAGCTAAAAAATAAGCTGAATCAGTAAGAAAATTAACTTAAAAGGATAAAAACAATGGAAGCTAAAGCAAAACAATCAAATATTAAAATGACAGCTCGCAAACTTCGCAGAGTAATCAACGAAGTTCGTGGCAAAAAAGTCATTGACGCACAAGACATGTTACGTTTTATGCCATACTTTGCAGCAAGAGTTGTTGAAAAGAACTTAAAAGCTGCAGTGGCAAATGCTAAAGAACAATTCGGTGTAAATCCTGAACAATTAAAAATTTCAGAAATCTTTGCAGACGAAAGCGTTACTTACAAAAGAGCAAGACCAAGAGCACAAGGTCGTATGTACTCAAGAATGAAACGTACATCACATTTAACATTAAAAGTTAGCGACACAGTAAAATAGGAATTAGATAATATGGGACAAAAAACACATCCAACCGGATTTAGAGTAGGCGTTATTAAACCTTGGGTAAGCTCATGGTACGCTAAAATTAAAGAATACGGACAATTTGTAGCAGAAGACGCTAAAATCAGAAAATTCGTTAAGAAAAAATTATACACAGCAGGTGTATCAAGAATATTAATTGCTAGAAAAGCTCAAAACACAACAATTACAGTAGTAACAGCAAAACCTGGTATTGTAGTTGGACGTAACGGTCAAGGTATTGAAGAATTGAAAAAAGAAATTTCTGCATACATTAACCGCCAAGTAATTTTGAATGTAGTTGAAGTTGCTAGAATCAATGCAGATGCTCAATTAGTATCAGAAGCAATTGCACAACAACTTGAAAAACGTGTAGCATTCAGAAGAGCAATGAAACAAGCAATGCAAAGAACAATGCGTTCAGGCGCACAAGGTATCAAAGTTATGGTATCAGGTCGTTTAGGCGGTGCTGAAATCGCTCGTTCAGAATGGGCAAAAGAAGGAAGAATCCCTCTTCAAACATTAAGAGCTGATGTAGATTACGGTTTCGCAGAAGCAGACACAATGATGGGTAAAATCGGCGTAAAAGTTTGGGTATTCAAAGGTAACTTGATGCCAGGCGAAAAAGCTGACGAAAACATCAAAGCTAAATCATCAAAAGATGAAAAAGGTGGCACTAGACGTGGTAAACGTAGAACTGCCGAAGTTGCAGAATAAGAATAATTAATTACAGGAGTAAGATAAAATGTTACAACCTAAAAAAACAAAATACCGCAAAATGCAAAAAGGCAGAATGAAAGGACACGAAACTAGAGGTGTTAACTTTGAATTTGGCTCATACGCATTAAAAGCATTAGAACCAGGCTGGATTACAAGCCGTCAAATCGAAGCCGCACGTCGTGCAATGACTCGTGAAATCAAACGTGGCGGTAACGTATGGATTAAAATTTTCCCAGATAAACCAATTACAGCAAAACCTGCTGAAACTCGTATGGGTTCAGGTAAAGGTAACTTGGAATATTGGGTAGCAGTAGTAAAACCAAACAGAATTCTATTTGAATTAGAATACTTTGATAGAGCAACAGCTGTTCACGCTTTAGAATTAGCTGCACAAAAATTACCAATCAAAGTTAAAGTAATTGAAAAGAACCCTGTTCAATAATAAAGGAAAAAGCACATGAAATTACAAGAAATGCGTGAAAAAACAGTTGAAGAATTAAAAAATGCAGTAGTTGACTTCAAAAAACAGTTGTTAGATTTGAGAGTTCAAAAAGCAACTAACAAATTAGAAAATACAGCTTTAATTGCGAAGACAAAACACTACATTTCACAAATCAAGACAGTTATAAAAGAAAAAGAGGAAAAATAATGCCTAAAAAAGAAAAACAAGGTGTTGTAGTAAGCAGCAAAATGGATAAAACAGTTGTTGTAAAAGTAGCTGATTATGAACCACATCCAAAATACAAAAAAATCATGGAAAAAACAAAAAATTACAAAGCTCACGATGAACAAAATCAATGTGAAGAAGGCGATGTAATTAGAATTGTAGAATCAAAACCAATTTCAGGCGGCAAACGCTGGAGCGTTTTGAACATTGTAGAAAAGAGAAAATAGTTCGGACACCCGACTAAAGATAAAAAGGTGAAAAAAAATGATACAACAAGAATCAAGATTAGTAGTAGCAGATAACACAGGTGCAAAAGAATTATTAACAATCCGTGTAATGGGTAGCTCTAATAAGAAATTTGCAGGTGTAGGCGACGTAATTATCGCAACAGTTAAAGATGCAACTCCAAATATGACAGTAAAAAAATCAGAAGTTGTACGTGCTGTTGTAGTAAGAACAAAAGCAGACATCAAACGTCAAGATGGTTCAGTAATCAGATTTGACGAAAATGCAGCAGTTATCATCAACAAAGATGGTAACCCAAGAGGAACTCGTGTATTCGGACCTGTTGCAAGAGAATTAAGAGACAAAAACTTCATGAAAATTGTTTCTTTAGCACCAGAAGTAATTTAGTTTACAACAAATTATGTTTGTAGTAGAGTAAAAGTAATAAGTAAGTGCTAAAGGAGAAAAACAGAAATGAAAAATAATAAAAAAAGTGCTTTACAAGTAAAAACTGGCGACAGAGTAATGGTTATTGCTGGTAAAGACAAAGGTAAAATCGGAAACGTTAAAAAAACACTTCCAACAGAATCAAAAGTTTTAGTTGAAGGTGCAAACTTAGTAACAAAAGCACAAAAAGCTAATCCAATGGCAAACATTCAAGGTGGCTTAGTAAAAGTTGAAGCTCCATTAGATAACTCAAATGTTATGATTGTATGCCCAGCATGTGAAAAAGTTACAAAAGTAAAACACGAAGAAAAAGATGGTAAAAAAGTTCGTGTTTGCAAAAAATGCGGAGAACAACTTGATGTATAGTGCAAGATAAGTCTTGGCACGAAATCATCTAAATTAGAGGACTAGAAAAATGACAAAAACTAAAAGCTTAAAAGCAAAGTATGAAGAAGATGTAAAAAAGGCAATGGTTGAAAAGTTCGGTTACAAGAACGACTTAACTATTCCTAGATTACACAAAATCGTATTAAATATGGGTGTTGGTGAAGCTTCACACAATACAAAAATCGGTGATGTAATTCAAGGTCAATTGACAAAAATTGCTGGTCAAAAAGCAGTAATTACAAAGGCTAAGAAATCAATCGCTTCTTACAAATTAAGAGAAGGTATGCCAGTAGGTGCAATGGTTACATTACGTGGCGAAAGAATGTATGACTTCTTACAAAAATTAATTTGTGTTGTATTACCAAGAATCCGTGACTTCCGTGGTATCAGTGCAAAATCATTTGATGGCCGTGGAAATTACACATTAGGTTTGAAAGAACAAACTTTGTTCCCTGAAATCTCTTTCGAAGAAGTAGATTTAGTAAAAGGTATGAACGTATCAGTAATCACAACAGCAAAAACTGACGAAGAAGCAAGAGAATTGCTTAAATTATTAGGTATGCCATTCAAAGGCTTAAAATAGTAAATAATAATACAATACAGTATAAAGGAGAATATCGTGGCTAAAAAAGCGATGATTAACAAAGAAGCAAAAAGAGAAGCCCTAGCTGCTAAGGGAAAATACCCATCAGTTAGATTACATAACAGATGCAGTATTTGCGGACGTCCTCACGGATACCACAGAGATTTCGGTCTTTGCAGAATTTGCTTAAGAAAAATGGCTCACCAAGGTTTGTTACCTGGTGTTACAAAAGCTAGTTGGTAATAAATTTTGATTCTTTAAGAAAAAGGCGTAACTGACATGTTACGCCTTTTTAATATTTGTCAAAAGTTTTTAAATAAGACTTGAAAACAAAAAATGTTTAGATTATCATTGAGATACAAAAAATGTCTAACTACCGAAAGACGCTTTAAAATGAGCAACAATTAGTTCGGCAAGAGACGAGTAGAAGGAAACTACCAGACGGGTAGAGTTTGGCAAGTCCGCAATATAGAAAAGGATAAAAGAATGAACACAGATCCAATAGCAGATATGCTAACACGCATTAGAAATGCTAACATGGTTTCACACGAAACAGTTGAAATTCCAGCTTCAAAATTAAAAGTGGAATTAGCTAAATTGTTAAAATCAGAAGGTTACATCACTGATTATGCAGTTGATAATTCTGGTAAATTTGGCAAAATCGTTGTTACATTAAAATACGATGAAAAACGTAAACCTGTAATCACAAACTTACAAAGAGTTTCAACTCCAGGTTTAAAAACATACAGCAAATCTAAAAACTTACCAAAAGTTTTAGGTGGTATGGGCGTTGCAGTTATCTCTACAAGCAAAGGCTTAATGTCAGATAGAAAAGCTCGTAAAGAAAACTTAGGCGGCGAAATTTTGTGCTACGTATGGTAGCGTGAGCGAGCAGAGGGCGTAACCTCTCGCACGGCGACGTGAAGTCGGCGGAGAAAGGTGAAGACCCGCAAAATGCGAGCGAACAAGACAGGCGTAAGCCGTTGTGAAGCAATGCACACGGTGCTGACGAAGCAGCGGAGCAATTGCGAAACAAGTTATCAGCGACGTAGGAACACAGGACGAAATTCCGAGTACCACAGGAGCAAAAGCGTGAACGAGCTGAGGGTGTAACCGAGGTAAAGTCACAACATAAATGGGTGTAATTGGTAGAAAAGCCCGAAGGATATTACTTATACCAAAAGGAGAAAATAAAATGTCAAGAATCGGTAAATTACCTATCGAACTTCCACAAGGCGTAGAAGTTAAGGTAGAAGGACATACTGTTACAGTTAAAGGACCTTTAGGGACTGAAGTTGTAGAAGTTCGTCCAGAAATCAGCGTAAAAGTTGAAGATAATCATGTTGTTTTAACACCAAACAACGACGAAAGAAAAACAAACGCATTACACGGCTTAATGAGAACATTAGTTGCAAATGCAGTTAAAGGTGTAAAAGACGGTTTTGAAAAGAAATTAGAAATCGTTGGTGTTGGTTACCGTGCTAACATGGAAGGTACAAAACTTAACATGGCATTAGGTTACTCTCACCCTGTAGTAATTGAACCACCTGCTGGAATTACAATTTCAGTAGAAGCTAATACAAAAGTTTCTGTAAAAGGTTCAAACAAACAAATGGTAGGCGATATTGCTGCATTAATCAGAAGCAAACGTCCACCTGAAGTTTACAAAGGAAAAGGTGTTAAATACGAAGGCGAATACATCAGACGTAAAGCTGGTAAAGCTGGTAAAAAGTAGGATAGGTGTTGGTGAGCTATATGCGAACCTTACAGATATCCTATCCCGAATTTATTTCGGGATCTCTCTAATAAGTATAAAGAGAAATTTAACACAAACAGTAACACAGTAGCCCACATAAACCCTTGAATAGTCAAGAAGGTTTGGGCAAAGGAGAAAGAAAAAATGATTAAACAAGAAATTAGAAAACCAAAAGTACAAAAAAGACACAAATCGCTAAGAGTTAAATTGGAAGGCACAACTGAATTTCCAAGATTAGCAGTTTATAGAAGTACAAAACACATTTATGCTCAAGTTATTGATGATGAAAAACATGTAACAGTATGTTCAGCTTCATCATTGGATAAAGACTTGAAAGCACAATTAAAACACGGTGGCAACATTGAAGCAGCAAAAGTTGTTGGCGAAGCTGTTGCTAAGAAAGCATTAAAAGCTGGTGTTGAATGTGTTGTATTTGACAGAGGCGGTTTCTTATATCACGGTAGAGTAGAAGCTTTAGCAGATGCTGCAAGAGAAGCAGGTTTGCAATTCTAATCTTTTCCCCGATATGGATACTTTTAAAGGGCGGTTTGAGCTTTGCTCAAACCGCCCTTTTTTACTTGTATAAAAGTTTTCAAATTATTATATATTCCGAATTTGTTTTGGAATTGCAAGTTATTCCAAAGAAACTATGCGACCCTGAATTTATTTCAGGGTCGCATCAAAAGGTATTATCATTATGCATTCTGAACTTGTTTCAAAATCTCCTTTGAAACAAATTAAACCGATTTTACATAAAGTTCAATGTCTTCATGAGAGTTCATTTCTGTTGTACAAACAAGAATTGTTTTTTCATCAATTTTGTAGCCACCAATGATATTTTGTTCTTTTAATTTTTCTAGGAATGTATCAGCATGTTCAACTTCAAGCAAAAATTCATTGTAGAAATCTTTAGATAGAACTTTATAGCCTTTTTGTTGAAGTTTTTTAGCTAACTCGTGAGCATTTTTGCTTGATAAGTAGCTTGCTTGTTTGAATCCTTTTTCGCCTAAAAGACTTAGATATAGAGTTGCGCAAAGTGCTATTAATGCTTGGTTAGAGCAAATGTTGCTGGTTGCTTTTTCTCGCTTGATGTGTTGTTCACGAGTTTGAATTGTTAATGTGTAAGCAGTTTTACCATCAGCATCAACAGTTTTGCCTGCAAGTCGTCCAGGAAGCTGACGCATAAGCTTTTCTGTGCATGACATAAAACCTGCGTGCGGTCCGCCAAATGACATTGGGATACCAAGTGTTTGAATATCACCAACGACGATGTCTGCGCCATATTCAGAAGGTGGAGTTAAAAGCGCTAGTGATGAAATATCAGTAATAACAATTAATAAAGCGCCTTCTGATTTTTTTATTTCTTTAATTTCACCATAGAAGTTAGGGTTTTGAACTACAACTCCAGCGTAATCTGAAACATTTTCAGGCATTGTATCAAACATTTCAAGTTCAATTTCGTTAGCCCAAGCATAAGTTTGAATAACTTTAATGTATTCATGATTAATGGTGTCAGAGATTAGAACTTTGTTCTTTTTTGTGACTCTTTTTGCCATAATTACAGCTTCTGCTGCTGCAGATGCGCCGTCATACATTGATGCGTTAGAAACAGGCATTCCTGTAAGTCTGCATATTAGAGATTGAAATTCATACATAACCTGTAAAGTACCTTGCGCAATTTCAGGTTGGTAAGGAGTGTAGGCTGTTAAAAATTCAAATCTTTGTGCAATCTGTGACACTGCAGCTGGAATGAATTTGTTATAAGTACCAGCACCAACAAAGTAGATGTAATTAGAGTTATTTGATTTAGCTAAGTTTTTTACTGCTCTTTGAGTTTGCATTTCATTTAAGGCTTCAGGCAAATCAAGAGATTGCATACGAGCTTTTTGCGGTATTTCTTCAAAAAGTTCATCAATGTTACTTTTTGAAATGCTTTCTAGCATTTCATTTCTAGTTTCTTCGTTTAGTGCTGTAAAATTGTTCATTATTGTACTTCTTCTATATAATCATTGTATTCTAAAAGGTCAGATAATTCGATTTCATTACCTGTAAATTCAACTTTAACAAGCCATCCTTGTTCGTAGTTGTTTTCATTTAATGTTTCTGGAGCATCAACTGCATTTTCGTTAATTTCAGTGATTGTGCCAGAAATAGGCATATAAATTTCTGAAGCTGCTTTTACTGATTCAACAGTTGCAAAAACATCGCCTTTGTTAAAGCTTGCGCCAACTTCAGGTAATTCTAAAAATACGATATCGCCTAATTGTTCAATTGCATAATCTGTTAAACCGATTGTATAGTTTTTTCCGTCTTCAGATAAAATGTATTCATGAGTTTTAGAACATAACATATTTTCAGTATTACTCATTTGTCCTCCTTTGTTTTATTTATTTTCACTATTATGTTTCTTTACGAATGGTCTTTTTACGACAACCGCATCTTGCAGTTTTTCTCTAATCATAACTTGAACAGATGCGCCTGTGCAAATTTCTTTTATGTTTTTAACATAACATAATGCGATAGTTTCGTTTAATGATGGTGCAAAACTGCCACTTGTAACGTGTCCAACTTTTTCACCATTGAAATATACTTCGCATTCGTGTCTAGGAACTGCACGTGTTGCCATTTTTATGCCAATTAATTTTTTATCAACACCATTTGCAATTTGGTTCATAATAACCTCTTTGCCATTGTAGTCTTCTTTCTTGTCTTTAGGAATAGACCAAGAAAGACCAGCTTCAATAGGTGTTGTGTCTTCTGTTAAATCGTTTCCGTATAAGTGAAGAGCTGCTTCTAGTCGTAACGTATCTCTTGCACCTAAGCCAATTGGAAGAATTGAAAATTCTTTTCCAGCTTCTAAAATTTTATCCCATAACATTTGTGCATCAGCGTTTTTCATCATAACTTCATAGCCGTCTTCGCCTGTGTAGCCTGTTCTTGAAACATAAACTTCAACATCGGCAAGAGTCATTTTCTTGATAGTAAAGAAATCTTGATGTCCTGTATAACCTAGTTTTTCCATAACATTGATTGCTTTAGGTCCTTGAATTGCAAGCAAGGAGTAGTTATGAGATTGGTTGTCTATGTATAAATCTTTAAATTC
>CALBKW010000017.1 GCA_937895785.1 uncultured Candidatus Melainabacteria bacterium
ATTTTAGATGGGATAGAGAAGTCAGGTAACATAGGTACAATTTTACGTACAGCAACAGCTTTCTCTTTAGATGGCATTATTCTTTATGGAAACACCGTTGATTTGTACAATCCAAAATGCGTAAGAGCCTCTGTTGGCAATTTATGGAAAACTCCAGTAATACAATTAAAAGATTTTTCAGTTTTGCAAGAATATTTCAAAGATTACACAAGAATTGCAACATTACCAAAATCAAACGACAGCGTATATCTAAAAGATTTTAAGCCTCAAGATAAAGCGTTGGTTATGTTTGGTGCAGAAGCAGATGGACTTAGTTTAGAATTAATAAATTTTGCAACAGATAAAGTTACCATTGAAATGGATAGCAAAGTTGAATCATTAAATTTAAGTATGTCTGCAGGAATTATTTTTTATAAGTTATTTTTGTTATAAAATAGATTTATGAACACTAGCGAAGTAAAAAAGATTTGGGAAAAGGTAAAAGAAGAATTAAAACAAGTTGTGCCTGCATCAACTTTTGAACCTTGGATTGAGCCTCTTGAAGCAATTGCATTTGAGGGGAACCAATTTACGCTTATTTCTGGTGAATCTTTCGGTATAGATTATTTAAAAAGAACTCAATATCAGGCTTTTCTTGAGGCTTTTAAAAAAGTTTTAAGTCAAGATATTATCGTTAATTTTGAAGTTGACGAAGAGTTAGCAAAAAAAATAAAAAAAGAGAAAGCAACAGAACAAAAGAAGCTTGAAAAGAAAAAACAAGAAGAAGTTGAACATAAACAAGCTATAGATAATTTAACATACTTAAATTCAATGAATATCAACCTTCGCTATCGCTTTGATAACTTTGTTACAGACGATAATAACAAAATTGCCAAAGCTGCTGCCCAACAAGTTGCTGAAAACCCAACAAATTTATACAACCCTCTATATATTCAAGGAGGTTCAGGGTTAGGCAAAACGCACTTAATGCAAGCTATTGGACACCATGTCATTACTAAGGGCGAATTGAAAGTTCGTTGTATAAAAACAGAAGATTTCATTAACGATTATATAAACAGCACCTGTGCAACTTTTACAAAAGGTAAAAGCACAACAAGCACCATGAACAAATTTAGAAACAAATACAGAAATGTTGATATTCTTTTGATTGATGACATTCAATTTATTGAAAACAAAAAGAAATGTATGGACGAATTGTTTAATACATTTGATACACTTTACAACGCTAACAAACAAATAGTTTTAACCTCTGACAAATTACCAAAAGATTTGCCAGAAATCCCAACTCGACTACGTACACGTTTTGAACAAGGCTTAATCGTAGAAATAAAACCTCCAAAATATGAAACAAGGGTAAAAATTCTTGAAAACTTCGCAAAAGAAAAAGGATTTGAGAACATTCCACGAGAGGTTTTTGAATACATCGCAAAATATAAAAAAGATAACGTTCGTGAACTTGAAGGCGCTTTCACTAAAATTAGTGCATTTTCAAACATTGAACAAGAACCAATTACTCTTAAATATGCCCAAAAAGTTTTAAAACTTGAAGAACAAGAAAACAAACCAACAATAGATAAAGTAGCAAATGTTGTTGCAGATTACTTTGATGTTACAGTAGAAAACTTCTTGAGTTCAGCTAGAGTTCAAGCAATCTCTAATGCTCGTGCAATCGTTTGCTACATAGCGAGAGAATATCTACAACTTAGTTACGAAAGCATCGGAGATTTTCTAAACAAAAAACATCAAACTGTTATGTATTCAGCAGAAAAAATTAAAAAAGCTTTAAAAACAAACAAAGAACTTGAAAAAGATTTAAACAAAATTCTAAAAAAATTAGGTTTATAGTCTACGAAATAAATTTGTTAAAAAAAAGGCGGTTCGTAAAACGAAGCGCCCTTTTTATTTACTGTTTAATATGAAATTAAACTAAAGAAGAGATTTCTTGAGATTGAATCATTTGAGAATTGTTTAAAGCAGAAATCATGATAGAATTTCTGTTAGCAATTTCAACTAAGTTGCTGATTACAGCTAACATAGAGATTTTTGATTCCAATCTGTTAATACAAGAACCACAACCGATTGCACTAGCACCAGCAGCAAATGCAAATTGAGCAGTTGTTGTGTTGATGTTAGATGAAGTCATGATTGGTAATTCAATGTTTCTTGATAATTCTAATGTGTTAGAAATTGTTAATTCAGCTCTGTTTAACCAAGCTCTAGCACCTTCAAAGTTGCTAGCTTGAGAAACAAAACCTTCTGTTTGGATTAAGTCAATGCCTAATGATTCTAATTCTCTAGCTAATGAAATTTGTTCATTGATAGCTAATGAACCAGGAATTGTAACTGAGAATAAGATTTGAGATCTCATTTCGTTGCTAATTAATGATAATGTTTCTTTAACGATGTCTAAGATTTGGATTGAAGACATTGTAATACCTTGGTTATATAATGCATCAAAGTTACCTAATTCAATAGCGTTAACGTGGAAGTTGTTAACTGCGTTAGCTAATTCAATAGCGTTGATTGAAGAAGCAAATAAAGTAATATCAGATTTAGCTTCAGAGATTAATCTAGTTGCTAAAGATAAAACTTCTTCATTAGCAGCAACGTCAATAGCTGTAGCTTTAGCTTCGATAGCTGAAGAAACAACCATTTCAACTTTTTCTAAGTTTAAGTTGTTAATACCAGAAATAACTTTTAATGCTCTTTTTTCGCTTAATGCTTGTTTGAATAACTCAATACTGTTCATTCTTAATTTCCTTTCCTTACTCATATCTCTTTTGAAATCTTTTACTAGATTTCAATGTAATTATAGAATAAAGGTTTAATACTGGCAAGAAATATACATACTTTTGTTACAAAGCTAGTAGTAAAAATTTTAAAGTTCTTTTATAATACAGCAGGAATGGAGCTTTCAAGGTTATGGTAAAAAAAATTATTATTTCAATTTGTTTATTTTTTGTTACAAACGTCGCAGTCTATGCTTATGATAACGAAGAACTTATATACATGAATGTATATGAAAGTTTAAACCCAGCAATTGTATCTATTGATGCTGAATTGCCACTTGGGGTTTCTAGCGGAAGTGGATGCATTATTGATAAAAGTGGTATTATATTAACAAGTTCGCATGTTGTTGACGATGGTAAAAATATTGAAGTTACACTACATAACGGACATGTGTATAAGGCAAAAGTTTTATATTCTTCAAATAAAGATATTGCGTTAATTCAGATTAAGGCAAAAGAAGAACTATCAACTGTATTATTGGGCGATTCAGGACAAGCAAAAGTTGGTCAAAAAGTTCTTGCAATAGGTAGCCCATTCGGCTTTAACGGAACATTAACACAGGGTATTATTTCTCGAATTGATTATGCAAAAGATAAAATTCAAACTGATGCCTCAATAAACCCTGGAAATTCGGGAGGTCCACTAATTACGACTGATGGTAAAGTTATTGGAATAAATCAGGCAATTTATAATCCTGACAACAATATCTCAAATATCGGCATTGGTTTTGCCATACCAATAAACACCGTAAAAGAAACCTTAAAACATGTAAAATAGATTAAAAAAGCGAGTCTAAGACTCGCTTTTGCTTGTGATTGTGATTGATTTAGATATGTGATAAAAACTTTGTAAAAATTGATTATAGTTTAACTAGCAAACAAAGCCACCATCTGAAGAGCTGAAGCTTGCTCCGCTATCTCCTGATGCTACAGAGCCTGCTGTTTCTGCACCAGAAAAAGCCAATGAACCTGCAGTTTCTGCATCAAATGCTAAAGAACCTGCTGTTTCTGCGTCTGCAATACTTCCTGCTGTTTCGATGTTAGCAAATTGACTATAATCAATTTCAGGAGCAAAAGGATTGCTAGATTGGAAACTATCAATTTGATCACCTGAATTTACAAATGCGATAGTACCTGCAGTTTCAACATTGCTAGCCAATGAACCTGCTGTTTCAGAATTAACTGATGCTAACGAACCTGCTGTTTCTGCACCTCTTGCTTGAGTATTTGTATTAAATAAATTTGAATTAAAACCTAATGCCATATATCATCACTCCAATCTAAACCAATCTCGTATTTTTTATCACTTACACTTATATAAAAACATTTTAAAGTTGTCGATTTCAATAACGATAAAAAACGTTACATTTTGTAATATATTACATATCAAGCGCCAAATCTAGCGTTGGAGCTTTTGCAACAATTGCACTTGATGAAATAATATCAACACCAACTTCTGCAATAGCATGCACAGTTGATAAATTTACATTACCACTTGCTTCTGTAATAGCTTTACCAGCAATGATTTCAACGGCTTGTTGCATCGTTTCACAAGACATGTTATCCAACATGATGATATCTGCACCACATGTAACGGCTTCTTTTACTTGTTCTAACGTGTCACATTCCACTTCAATTTTGTGAGTATGTGATATGTTTTTTCTGATTTTTTCGACTGCTTTTGTTAAAGAACCCGCCAATTTTATGTGATTATCTTTAATCATGGCGCAATCTGCAAGATTAAATCTGTGAATACAAGCACCTCCAACATAAACTGCATATTTTTCAAAAACTCTGAAATTTGGAGTTGTTTTTCTTGTATCTGAAATTCTAGCCTTTAGACCTTCGCCAATTGCATCTTGATATTTTCTCGTTTCAGTTGCAATACCGCTCATTCTTTGAGCAAAATTCAAGGCTGTTCTTTCACCTTTTAAGATAGCTGAAGCTGAGCCTTTCAATTCTGCAATTGTATCTCCTGCTTTAATTTTGTCACCATCTTTGAAGTAGAATTTAATTTCTACATCATCAGATAAGTTTTTAAAAACTCTTTCAAATACTTTTAAACCGCAAACAATACCGTCAGAACGAGTGTTTAATTTGGCATCCAAAACATCTTCTTCTGATGCTAAATTATCAGTTGTAATATCACCAAAACCGATGTCTTCTTCTAATGCCGAAAGTACATATTTATCAATTAAAAATCTATCTAACAAAACTTAGTTCTCCTTGTTCTTTAATAATACAATTGTGTTCTGCAATTTCTTTGGTCAAAGGATAATCTTCTCGGTAATGAGCACCACGAGATTCTTTTCTTTGTAGTGCAGAAGTAATAATTAACTGAGCTACAGTTAACATATTTTTAAATTCATATTCTTGAATACTCAAACATTTTTCATTACGTAAAAATTGAGCTTTTAATTCATTCAATCTAACTTGAGCATCTTTTAATGAAGTTTCTGAGCGGATAATTCCAACACCATTCCACATTAAAGACTGCAATTCAGATTTCAAAACCTCTGTATCATACTCAATAAATCCAAGTTCTTGTGAGTATTTTTTCAAACTTTTCTTCAACTCATCAGACAATTCTATAAAAGTGTCATCAATATTTTTTTGTACAAATTCTGACATAGCATAAGCGCTCACAACACACTCTAACAATGAATTACTAGCCAATCTATTTGCACCTTGTAAACCAGTTGATGAAACTTCACCTAATGCGAATAATCCCTTTATTGATGTTCTACCATCATAATTTACTTTAATACCACCCATAAAATAGTGTGCTGCAGGGTGAACTGGTATAAAATCCTTAGTCATATCTATATTATTTTTCAAACAAACAGCAGAAATTGAAGGAAAACGCTTCTCTTGAACTTCTTTAGGAATTACAGTTGCATTTAAAAGTACATAATCTTTTCCGCTCAATTTCATTTCTTCAAAATTTGCTCTTGCAACAACATCACGAGGGGCTAAATCTTTTAATTCGTGATACTTATGCATGAAAGGATTACCTTTTTCATCGACGAGAATAGCACCTTCTCCTCGTACGGATTCACTAATTAAATGGTTTGCATCTTCACCATCTACCGCAAGTGCAGTTGGATGGAATTGTACAAATTCCATATCTTGTAAAATTGCACCAGCATTATAAGCCAAGGCAAAACCGTCACCAGTTGCACATTGTGGGTTTGTTGTATTTTTGTATAGTTGCCCAATACCACCTGTTGCTAAAACAACAACATTTGAAAGAGCTACGGAATAATTAGTTCCGTCAAATAAAACGACTCCCTTACAAGTATCATTTTCTTTCAAAATTTCTACAGCTATTGTATTTTCTTTCAATATAACTTGCTCATTTTGCGCAACAAGTTCTGATAATCTTTTTTCAATTCCGCGACCTGTTGCATCTCCATTACAATGCAAAATCCTTCTTACACTATGAGCACCCTCAAGCGTAAATAACAAGTTTCCATTTTCATCTCTGTCAAAAGGGACACCTAAATCAATCAAGTCGTGAATTACATCATTTGATTTTTCAGAGATATATTTAACCACATTAAAATCACTCAATCCAGCACCCGCATTAAGAGTATCACTAACGTGAGAAGCAACAGAATCCGCAGTATTTTCTTTTAATACACCAACAATTCCACCTTGCGCATAACGCGAATTACTTTCACCAAGGTCGCATTTGGTAACCATCAAGATTTTACCATTTGGCATAACTTGGCTTAATTTGATTGCGGAATATAATCCTGCTAAACCGCTTCCTATAATGATAGCTGAATAATTTTCGTGAACCATAAATTTATCCCTAAATATACCGATATAGTAAATCAAAACCAGAAAAAGTCAAGTTTTTAAACATTTTGAATTACACGCATGCTATGTTTTGTAGGTTGCATTTTTTCAAATGTATAAAAATGTTCAAAACCTAATTCTGCCAATTGTTCTCTAACGTCAGCAACTTCAAACCCAAACTGATTTACTGAATGAGAGTCTGAACCTATTGTAATAATTTCGCCACCTAAATCTCTATATAATTTCAAAATATCAACAGAAGGAGTCAAATCGGGTATATGATATCTAAAACAAGATGTATTGACCTCAATTCCCTTACCATCTTTAATTGCTTGAGTTAGAATTTCTGCAATAACATCTTTTGTTTTTTCGAAACCATAATAAGTTTTGTCATATCTGCGGATTAAATCTAAATGAGCTAAAACTGAATAATTTTTAAAGTTTTTAATCACATTTAAAATTTCATTATAGTAGCCTTCATTATATTCTTTTTGAGTTCTACCTTCTAAATATCCGCCGTCAAAAAGTCCTAAACCGTCTATTGTATGGCAAGAAAGAAGTACAAAATCAAATGGATATTTTGCAAAAAATCCATTAAAAAAGTCTATATTATCTGTTTGCACACCAAATTCTGCGCCAAATTTTATGTTTAATTTATCACCATATTCAGCCAAAACTTGTTTATACTCACCATAATAATCTTTTTCGCCCTTTGCAAGAGGACTCATCATTGCATATTCAACATGGTCAGTAAAACAAATATCTTTAAATCCAAGCTCTAACGCTCGTTTTGCATATTCAGTCATTGTTGCGTTTGAATCATCGCTGTTATGAGTGTGTAAATGATAATCTGCTAACATAATTCCAATCCTTTTCAAGCAATATTTTACTACAAAAAGAATTTACAAGTAAATAAGGCGCTTGCGTTATACGCAAGCGCCTTAAAAAGATTATCTTATCAGTGAAATTTAGCTTCTTTCAAAATATCTATCTAATTCCCATTTAGAAACATCAATTCTGAAATCGTCCCATTCTTTATTTTTAGTATCTGAAAATTCTTTGTATACGTGAGGTCCTAAAGCTTCTTTTGCAACTTTTGAAGCATCTAAAGCAACTAAAGCTTCAGCTAAACTTCCAGGTAGAGAATCAATTTTCTTTTTCTTTCTTTCATCTGGAGTTAAAGCGTAAATATTAGCTTCAACTTGCTTTGGAGGTTTAATTTCGTTTTTAACACCATCAACGCAAGCACCTAAAATTACAGCAAAAGCTAAGTATGGGTTACAAGATGGATCAAGTGAACGAAGTTCCACACGAGTTGCATTACCACGTTTTGCAGGAACTCTTAACAACGCACTTCTATTAGCTAAAGACCAAGCTAAGTAAACAGGAGCCTCGTAACCAGGAACTAAACGTTTGTAGCTGTTTACTGTTGGATTGCATACGGCTGTAATACCTTTTACGTGTTTTAGCAAACCGCCAATTGAGTGCATTGCAACTTCTGATAATTGAGTTTCTGTTTTAGCATCATAGAAAGCATTTTTACCATTTTTAAACAATGAAATGTTACAGTGCATACCTGAACCATTAATGCCGAAAATAGGTTTTGCCATAAATGTTGCGTGTAAACCATATTGTGCAGCGATTGATTTTACTGCAACTTTAAATGTTGCAACATTGTCTGCTGCAGTTAAAATATCTGCATATTTGAAGTCAATTTCATGTTGGCTATCCGCAACTTCGTGGTGCAATGCTTCAATATCAAAGTCCATAGCTTGAAGTGTTAAAGCAATCTCAGCACGGATATCTTCACCTAAATCATCAGGTCCGATGTCATA
>CALBKW010000018.1 GCA_937895785.1 uncultured Candidatus Melainabacteria bacterium
CATGACAAGTAACATCGGCAGTGAAGTTATCTTGGAAGACTCTATAAATGGCGATTTTTCAGAAACTAAAGAAAAAGTTATGAATATCTTAAAAGAACGTTTCAAACCAGAATTTTTAAACCGTGTTGATGAAACAATTTTCTTCAAAGGCTTAACTTTAGACAATTTGAAACAAATAGTAGATATTCAAATGGAATCTTTAGGCAAACGCTTGGGCGAACAAGAAATCAACCTAGAAGTTACACCAGATGCAAAAGAATTGCTTGCAACTCAAGGTTATAACCCAATTTATGGTGCAAGACCATTGAAACGTACAATTCGACAAATGGTTGAAAACCCATTAGCTAAATTAATCTTGGCTCAAAAATTCATTAAAGGTGACACTTTAGTAATTGATGCCGAAAATGACGAAATAAAATTCAAAAGAAAATCTAAATAATAAATTATTCTTGAAGGCGCGGAATGTAATTCTTACATTCCGCGCCTTTTTATTATCACAATAATTTTGTGATAAAATTATCAAAAAAGGAGAAAGTTATGACAAACGAAGCGCTTTTTGATCCAGGGTTTACCAAAAATTTAATCCCTTTATCGCTTGATACAAAATATTTTTACGATGAACTAAACATGATTAAAAATTTCAATATTAAAAAATCGGAGTTTAGAATTGCATTGCCTAAATTGGCTCAATTAACTGAAAGACACATTGGTTTCTACGTTGGTTGTATGCTTTGGGGTGCATATTTAAAAACTCTTGGTTCTGAAAAAATCATCAATAATCCTTTTTTAGGCAAAGAATATGAAGAAGAACCAGCATTAAGCGAAATAAATTTCATTTTTGATTTTGTAAAAAAACTAGATAAAGATTCAAAGTATTATATTGGTAAACCATATAACTTTGACACAAAAAAATTAGAAATTTTAGAATTATACAAAGAATTTATTAGAAAAAACGAAAGTTTTGTAAACACAGATACAGTTGATAAAATTGTTCTTGTTGGAAAATTAGAAAATATGCCAAAAGAAGAAATTATAGAAATAGAAAAGAAAATTCAAGACGTAATTCATACAGGTAAATTAGAGGAATTGCTAGAATTTTGTGATAAAATATAAAGAACAGAAGTATTTAGGATTTTATAAGATTTAAGAAAGGAATAAAATGCATCAAGAAGAATTTATTGCAGTTGCTTTAGGTGAAAAAAAAGCAGACTTAGTAATTAAAAATGCACAAATCGTAAATGTTTTAACCGAAGAAATTTACGAAAGCGATGTAGCTATTACAAATGGTAGAGTTGCAGGTGTTGCAAAAGGTTACCAAGGTGAAAAAGAAATAGATTTAAAGGGTGCATTCTTAACTCCAGGATTTATTGACGGTCACGTACACATTGAAAGTTCAATGATGTTACCTCACAGATTTGCTCAAGCTGTTGTTCCAGCAGGTACAACAACTGTTGTAACAGACCCTCACGAAATTTCAAATGTTCTAGGTTTACACGGTATCAGCTTTATGAGAGAAGCTTCTAAAAACTTGCCACTAAGAGTTTACACAATGCTTCCATCTTGCGTTCCAGCAACTTCATTTGAAACTTCAGGTTTTGAATTAAACGCTTATGATTTATCTTTATTAATGGATAAAGATTGGGTTTTAGGCTTAGCAGAAATGATGAACTTCCCAGGAGTTCTAATGAGAGATAAAGAAGTTATGGCTAAAATTGATTTAGCTTTACAATACAAAAAACGTGTAGATGGTCACGCACCACAAGTTTCAGGTAAAGACCTATGTGCTTACATCGCAAGTGGTGTAACTTCTGATCATGAATGCACAGATCCAGAACAAGCTTTAGAAAAATTAAGACAAGGTATGTATATTATGGTTCGTGAAGGTACTGCGGCAAAAGATTTGGATGCATTAATGCCTATTTTAAAACATAACAATAACCGTAAAATCTTATTCGTAACTGATGACAGACACCCAGAAGATTTACGCGTACATATTGGCGGTATGGTTCAACGTTCAGTTGAAAACGGAGTAAACCCAATTAAAGCAATCCAAATGGCAAGTTTGAATACCGCTGAATACTTCAAAATTCAAGATTTAGGCGCTATTGCACCTGGCTATAAGGCTGATTTCAACGTATTTACATCAATGAATGACTTTACAAAACCATTGATGGTATTCCAAAATGGTCAAGTTGTTGCTGAAAACGGTAACTTAGTTGCATCATTAGATAACGTTAATGTTCCATCTACAAGAGGTTCTGTAAACGTAGGTTGGTTAGAAGAAGATAGCTTCCATATTCCAGCAAAAGGAAACAAAGTTAACGCTATTGAAATTATCCCTCATCAATTAATTACAAAACAAACTGTTGTTGACGTAAAAGTTGAAAACGGCTTAGCAAAAGCAAACTTAGATGATGATGTATTAAAAATTTGCGTTGTAGAACGTCACAGAGCAAGTGGAAACATCGGTAAAGGTTTTGTTAAAGGCTTTGGTATCAAAGAAGGTGCTATTGCATCAACAGTTGCTCATGATTCACACAATATGATTATCATTGGTACAAATGACGAAGATATGCTTTTAGCTCAAAAAGAACTTGTTAAATCACAAGGTGGTAAAGTTGTAGTTAGAAACGGTGAAATTCTTGCAAAATTACCTCTACCTGTTGCAGGTTTAATGTCTTATGAAGATATTGAATTTGTTACAGAAAAATCAGAAGCTTTAAACAAAGCAGCTAAAGAAATTGGTTGTGTTGTAGATGATCCATTTATGACAATGGGATTTTTATCACTACCTGTAATTCCTCAACTAAAAATTACAGACAAAGGGATTTTCTCAACTGATATCTTCAACTTTATCGACATATTTGAAACTGAACCTGCAAAAGTTTAGTTTTACAAAAATAACATAAAAGGGCGGTTTGTGAAATTCACAAACCGCCCTTTTACACTTGTAATAAATATTTAATTTTTTTGGACAAATTTTGCTAAAACCATGATTAATGCTGAGTTTCATATGTAAACATTTGTTACAATAGATCTACTTATTCCTAAAGAAAATAAAAATAATGTCGAATAAACTAGTGTAATGAGAAAGAAAAAAGGGTATTGATATGGTTGATAAAGCTAGAATACAAGCTTATATCGCAACACTTCCACCAAAGGAACGTGCCAGATTTCAAAAGTTGCCAGAACAGCAACAAATTTCAATCATGAACAAAGCTCTAGGTACAACTTCTGTAAAATCTAAAGCAAGTTCTAATACCTCAACTTTGCCTAAATTTAGCCAAAGGACAATGAATTCAATTTTCAATAATGATAGATACACTTGCCAATCAGATAACACTCGTGTTATGTATCCACACGTAGAAATTGCAAGAAAAGAAGTTCAAGTAAGACAAGATTTGAAAAAAGCTGGAAAACTACCTAAAAAGAAATTAGATTTAAAACCAGTTAGTCAACAAAGTCAAAGACTTAGACAAGGCATCGTTTCAAGAATGCAAAAAAGTTATAATGCAGCAGCAACAAGCTTCAACGGACAAATGCAAAAAGACGGTTGGGCTGGTGATGTTGCAGACGGAATTAGTAAACTTTGGAATAATAATTTGTGGAATTTAACAGGAAATACTGCCGATATGGTTAGAGCAGATTTAAAACAATATCGTGCTCAAACTGCTGATTTAAGAGAATCTATTGCCCGTCAAGACTTTCCACAAAAATTCAGACAAATTTATGGTATAAACTATAATGAACAAAACATTAAAACTTTCTATAATACAGAAAGTAAGGTAAAAAATGTTGCAACTGCAATTACCACAGCTAGAGCTGTTCAAAGCGCATTTGAATTACCATTAAAACAATACAACGAAAATTATGGTCTTTATAAAGACCATGTTGAAGTTTTACACGGACCTACTGGAACTATTGAGAAAAAAGTTCCAAAAGAAATGCTTTTAAAAGGTCTTCGTGGAAAAGTTGAAGAAATGGTTGGCGGTCAAAAAGGCGTAGAACAAATTGCAAAACAATCAAATATTGATTTGTCAAAACTTAGCGATGCAGATAAATACAAATTTTACGGCAAAATTGCACAACAACTAGTAGATGCTTCAAAAAATGCTGAAAAAAGAGCATTGAACGGCAAATCTTTTGAATATTATGAAAAACAATATGATGCTGCATATGCAAGGGCTTTTGGAACTAAAAATAATATTCAAAAACGAGTTGCAAAATATAACACTTCACAAGAAATCGGCACTGCCGCAGTTAAAGCAGGAACTCAAGCAATTGTTGTAGTTGGTTCATCAGTTGCAATAGTAGCTTCTGGCGGTACAGCAACTCCATTAGTTGTTGCGGGTATTTCTGGAGCTGCCTCAATTGCAATTGATGTCACAGACAAGGCAACAAACGGAATAAAAGGTGATGTAAAAAAATCAATGCCTGGCATACTAAAATCAGGAATGATTGATGCTGCATTTACTTACGCTGGAGGTAATGTCGCAAAAGGTCTTAAAACTTTTGTAAACCCTACAACTGCTGCTGGTAGTGCCGTTGTTAACGCAACAGCAAATGGTATTGGTGCAGCAACAGAAGGTACAATTAAAGATGCCGTTACAGGCGGTTTTGACAACTTCTCGTTAAAGACTTTTGCCATAAGAGCTTTGATTGCATCAACTTTGGGTAACGTAAAATTAGTTACAAACAATGATGCATTAGTAAAAACTATTGGCGTTGGTAAAAGTGCAACTATGAGTGCAACAATAAAATCTGTAAAAATAGAATTAAAAGAACAAGCAAAAGCTCAAGGCGCTACAAATGCACAAAAAGTTGTTCAGTTCATGGAACAAAACCCTGAAGAATTTGAAAAAATAGTAATGGAAATTGCTCAAGAGCAAGAGAATGCTCCAGCACCTGATACAAAAAAAGTTGGACAAGTTATTGAACAAAAAACAGATAATATTGAACAAATTGTTGTAGATATTCAAAAAACAAAAGATAAAGTTGAATAAAATCATATTAAAAAGCTATTTTACAAATTTGTAAAATAGCTTTTTGTTTACAAATTGTAACAAAAGCGCAAAAACATGGCAATTATTATTTTTACGGGACTTTATAAATTCAAAGTTAGTGTAAAAATTAGGGAATATTGTGATTAATTTAAACGCATTAAATGCAATTAAATCAACTAATAATATCCAAAAAGCGCAATCTAATAACGGATTTCGCCACTCTTCTTATGTTCAAAAGCCAGACTCTTTTGAACGCAATTCTAATGTTAATTTTACTGGCTCATCTAACAGGCAAAAACAGTATCAAAAAACAACAGAAGCACTTAAGACTATCGGACAAAATGCACAATTATCTCTTGACGGTCAATTAGCATCTGAAGGTTGGGCAGGCAAAGTTGCTGACAGCGTAAGCGTTTTATGGAACTCAAAAAATAGAGCTGTTCTGGTTCAAAAAGATATCGATACCTACAATCAGCAAGTTGATGAACTAAAAGTTTCAATTAAAGAAAAGAAATTCCCTGAAAAATTCCAAGAAATTTTTGGAATTGAATATAATAATGCAAATATTAGAAAATATAATAACAAAGTTAAACAGTTTAAATTAGCTGTTACAACTCAAGCCATGTCAGATATTGTATCAAAAAAATTGTCTGATGATTTAAAACAGTTCAAAGAAAGTGACGGAAAACTTCAAGACAAGGTTGAGAAAAAAATTAATCCCTATGCCATGACTGGTTCTGTTCCATATTTTTACCATACAACACCTAAAAAACAAATTTTTGAAAATATGGAAAATTCATTAATTTCAATTGTTGGTTCAAAAGAAACTTTAGATGACACTCTAAATGCTTCTGGTATGAATACTGAAAAAATGACTATGGACGAAAAATATAATGCTTATGGCATTATGGCAGAATTTTTAGATGAAACATTGAAAGATACCGCAAAAAATGTTCGCAATGGAAAAACTTTAAAAGAGTTGCAAAAAGAATATGATGAGTCTTATGAACATGCTTATGGTCATACAAACGACATTCAAGAAAGAGTTGATAAATACAATCGTTCACAAGAAATTGGTGCTGCGGCAGTAAGAGGTGCAACTCGTTCAGTATTATCTGCATTAGTGTTATTAACTGCGCCAGAAGCTGGTTTCGCAAAAATCGCAGCAAAATCGGCAACTACAATGGGAATTAAAGTTTTAGTAGACGGCTCTGATAAATTAAGTAGCGATAAAGAAGATGCATTAGATGCTAAAAACTTCAAAAAACTTGTACGTTCTGCATCAATTAGTGGTGCTGAAAAACTTGCATCGGGTGTTTTAGGTTCTGTAGTTCCTGCATTTGACACAGGTTATGAATTTCTAGATAAAGTTCTTGAACAAGGCAAAGAAGTTGCATCAGATACAGTTTTAGGTCTAACTTCTGAAAAATTAAAAAAAGGAAATTGGGCAACAAACCAAATCATTCCAAGAATGTTAATTTCATTTGTATTCAGAAATATAAGCCCTAACGACGATGTAATTAAAGAAATTTTGAGTGCTACAAAAGGTAGTGTAAACCAAGCTATGAAATATTCAACTCGTGAAAGAGATGTTGTTAAATCCTTTATGGAAGGTACAAAACAGGCTTTATCAAAAGTTGAAGTAAAAGATAAAAAATCGTTAGAAGAATTAAAGGAAATGTCTAATGAAGATCCAGAAGAATTTTTAAAAGTTATGACATCTGCATTACAACAAATTGTAGATGAAAAAAATAAGGAAATGGATTAAAATAAATTTATGGAATTAGGGAAATAGAAGGAAATTAGAAAATGATTAGCGCAGTAAACGCAACAACACAAACAAACAACGTAAGTTATGTATCAAAACCAAACACAATAGCACTAAGACCTCACCACTTTTTATGCTTACCTGGATATAAAGGTTATAATTATAGCCAATCGGCAAAAACAAGCTGGGATATAATTTCAAAACAATTGAGAGAAAATCCAGATACTGATATTTTAATTAAAAGTGGTAAAGATGATTTATGCAAGAAATGTCCTAACGATGGTACTGGAACAGCTATTTGCAAAGACGATTCAGTTAACCAATTAGACGAAAAAGTTAAATTTTTAATCGGTATTGAAACTGGCAAAACATATAAGTTTAGTGAAATCATGAAACGTATGAAATGGGTTATGACACCAGAAGTTCATAAAGACTTATGTTCTGACTGTTGCTGGTGGAGAAAAGGATTATGTAGAGATACTTTTGCTGAAAACAGTACCTCTCCATTATTGAGCGTAACATCAAATGGCAAAATTAATACTAACGGTTTAAAGTACGTTCCACCTACTAAAAAAGCGGCTTAATTTTACTCTTTCTTGATGATATTAAAATTTCATTTTTTGATATAAAATAAAATTATGGCGAAAAAGATTTTATTAATATACCCTCCATCACCAGTGATGAACCGCGAAGACCGTTGTCAACAACCAACAAAAGATTTGTTGGTTATTCCGCCATTACCACCTACAGATTTAATGTACTTGGCTGCGGTTGCAGAAAAACTAGGTTTTGAAGCAATGATTAAAGATTACAGCCTTGGTGGTAATTTTGAAGAGGATTTAAAAGAATTTAAGCCAGATTATTTACTATTAAATGTTGCAACTCCAACACTTCAAAGTGATTTAGATTGCTTAAAAACTGCAAAGAAAATTTGCCCTAAGATAACAACTATTGCAAAAGGTGCTGTATTTTTAACCTTTAATTCTGAAATTTTACTTAAGAATA
Source organism: uncultured Candidatus Melainabacteria bacterium (assembly GCA_937895785.1). GTDB lineage: Bacteria > Cyanobacteriota > Vampirovibrionia > Gastranaerophilales > Gastranaerophilaceae > UBA6984. The sequence continues at coordinate 7,777 of CALBKW010000018.1, forward strand.
AGGCTCTAACATACATTATTTCAGGTGAACCCGAAGAAACTCTCAAAGAACTTCTGAGTGGCGAAGTTGAAACTAAAGATATTTTAGGTTTATGGTATAGAGATGGATTTATTGCTAAATTCAACGGAGTTAGACCATTTATACAAAACCTTGATGAATTACCATTTCCTGCACGACATTTAGTTGACAATTCTATTTACAGAAGACCTGATAATAACAAAGTCCAAGCAGTTATTAAAGTTTCAAGAGGCTGTCCTCATCATTGTTTCTTCTGTTTAGCTACTCCAACCAGCGGTAGTAAAGTGAGAACTCGCTCACCCGAAAACATTATTGCAGAGATTCGTGAATGCATAGAAAAGTATAACATCAAGAACTTCATTTTTTGGTCAGATATTTTTAATCAAGACCGTGAATGGACAATGAATTTATGCAAAAAAATTATTGAAAGTGGACTAAAATTCACATGGTCTGCTAATACTAGAGCTGATACTGCTGATGAAAAAATGGCAAAATATATGTACAAAGCTGGTTGCCGCTTAGTCAGTATCGGTGTAGAAAGTGGCTCCCAATTTATTCTTGATAAAATTGGCAAAAATATTACTATAAATGATGTTAGAGATACTGTTAAAGCCTTCAAAAACGCTAAAATCAGAATATACAACTACTTTGTATTAGGTTTACCTTGGGACGATGAAGAAACTATTAATGAAACCATTAATTTTGCGGTTGAATTAGATAGCGATTTTGTAAGCTTCTATACAGCAACACCTCTTCCAGGAACTCGTTATTATAATTTTGTTAAAAACGAATTGCATGAAGAAATTGAAGGCTACAATAACGCATATTATGAACCTTGCGTAAATACTTATTCATTATCAAAAGAACGAGTTTTAGAGTTGCATAAAAAGGCTGTAAAATCTTTCTATTTAAGACCTTTGTATATTTTAAAAATGCTTACAAGAATCCGCTCTTTCTATGAAATAAAAAGCTACTTTATGGCAGGTTTATCAATACTTTTAAACAAATAATTATTTTATAATTTTTAATTTTATCAGAACAAAAGTTACGAAATCGCACATAGCTATAGTAAATAGTATTAATAATATAACCCACATAATTATTATTGCAGATTTATATAGTAGCATATTTCCTGAATTTTCGGCATATCTTGCAGAGTATTTTAGTGCATTTTTTACAACAGGAAACCATATCGCCAAAATTACTGTCAATAATAAAGGTTTGTTTAAGATTGGTTTTAAAATTCCATTCAAATACTTCATTTTTAGCTTGTAATATTTGGTAGACATTTTTGTTGCTTGATAAAGGTTTTCTTTATACAAATCATAATTAGGATTTAATTCTATTGCTTTAATAAAATATTTTTTTGCACTTTCTGGTTCACCATTTTGTAACAAAAAAGTTCCATAATTATTTAGCGCAGTTTCATCTTCTGGAGCAAGTTCAATTACTTTTTGATATTCTTCATTTGCCTCTTGAGTTTTTTCTAAACCTGATAAAATGTCTGCATAAAGCCTATGGTAAGCCACTGTGTTAGGATACTCATTAACTAAACTTTTTGTGATAGGTTCTGCTTGTTCATAATCTTGTTCTTTATGTACCAAATAATCAGCCCAATAATATCTTGCAATTGGATTTTCAGGATTAATCTCAATAGATTTTTTATAACAATCTTCCGCTTTTTCCAATTTACCCAACATTTCATAACAAAAGCCCAATTCAGCATAAGCCAAACCTGTATAAACATCATTTACTTCAATTGCTTTTTCAAAATATGGAATAGTTTTTTTATATTCAAGATTTTCCCTATAATTACAACCAATCATAATATAGGCATAATCACATTCAGGATAAAGATTAATTATATCAAGGAACTTATTAGTACTTTCTTCACCAGTTAAATTTAGAGCATCTTTAATTAATCTATCACATTCTTCGTTATAGATTATTTCTTGTGATTGTTCAAGGTTCTCATATTCCGCCATAAATTATTTCTTTCTTGGCTTTTTAGATTTTGGAGCGTTCTTTTTACCAAATTGTTGTGGAGCTTGAGAGAACGAAGTTTGAATACGTTTTACACTAATTACATCTGGCAACGATTGCAAACTTGTAATAACTTTTCGCAATGTATTAATGTTATCAAGTTCGATACCAAGCTCAATAATACCGATATTATTTTGTTTTGATTTTACATTAGCATAATTAATATTTGTATTATTATCAGAAACCGCTGCAATAATGTCCTTCAATAACCCTTGTTTATCTTGAGTTTCAACTCTAATAGTAGTGCTATAACTTTTATTAACTGGATTGTTTGCCCATTGAATATCCAATAATCTTTCTGGCTCAACATCTTCAAGAGTTTTACAGTCTAATCTATGTATAGAAACACCTTTAGAGCGAGTCACAACACCGACAATCGGCTCTCCAGGGATTGGCGAACAACATCTTGCAAATGAATATAATAAACCGTCTAAACCAACTATATCCTTTGCAGTGTTCTTTTTCTTTGGTTCAACATAAGTTCGTTTCTTTTCTTCTGGTTTTTTAATTCTATTTACAATTTTATTTACTGTTGTTTCACCATAACCTAGTGCGGCAAACAAATCTTCCATAGATTGGTAATTCATTTGTTTTGCAACTTCTTCAAAAGAACCATTTTTAACATATTCATCGAAAACAGCTTTTGTTAATTCGTGTTCAAGATTAGTTTTACCAAGTTCAACGTGCGCTTCTCGATTATTCTTTTTAAACCATTGACGTATCTTTTGCCCTGCTTGTTTTGTTACAACAAAGTTCAACCAATCAAGTCTTGGTGCTGGCTGCTTTGATGTCAAAATTTCAACAATATCACCATTTTTCAACTTGGTGTCTAGTGGAACTATACGACCGTTTACTAATGCGCCAACTGTTTTATGACCAACATCAGAGTGAATACGATATGCAAAGTCAACAGGTGTAGCTTTTTTCGGCAAATCGAATACATCTCCATTTGGCGTAAAAGCAAATACTTGATCTGAAAAAATATCCAACTTTACTGAATTTACATAATCTTCAGCATTTGTCATATCTTGGTTGTATTCAACCATTTTTCTCATCCATGAGAATTGCATATCTGCTGCGTTATCAGCTTTTTGAGAACCTTTTTCTTTATATCTCCAGTGCGCTGCAACCCCATATTCTGCAATTTCATGCATCTTATGAGTTCTAATTTGAACTTCTAACGGACGCATTTTAGGACCAATTACAGAAGTGTGTAAAGATTGATATAAGTTACCTTTCGGCATTGCAATATAATCTTTAAAACGTCCTGGGATAGGCTTAAATTGTGAATGGATAAGACCTAAAACTTCATAACATTCTTTTTCGCTATCTACAATTACACGAACTGCAGTAATGTCATATAAATCGTGAAAAGAGATATTCAGACGTTTCATTTTGCTATAAATACTATAATAGTGTTTTGCACGACCTGTAATTTGCGCATTAATACCATTTGCCTTAACATCTTTGGCAATTTTGTCCATTAATACTTTTACAGTAGCTTCTCTTTCGTCTTTTGTTTGCGAAACCAATTGTACAATTTCAAAATATTGGTCTGGGTGCAAATATCTCAATGATAAATCTTCTAATTCAGCCTTAATTTTACCGATACCTAAGCGGTTTGCAAGTGGAGCGAAAACGTCCAAAGTTTCTTGAGCAATTCTTTTTTGTTTTTCAGGTCGCATAAAGTTTAAAGTACGCATATTATGCAATCTGTCCGCTAGTTTCAAGAAAATAATTCTTATATCGCTAGCCATAGCGATAAACATTCGACGGAAGTTTTCTGCCTGACGTTCTTCTTTTGATTGGAAATGATACTTACCAAGTTTTGTAACCCCTTGAACAAGAGTTAAAACATCTTCACCAAATTCTTTTTCAATCGTTTCTGGTTGAGTATCTGTATCTTCCAAAATATCATGCAAGAAAGCCGCAATTACAGTATCTGTATCAGCACGTAGGTTAATCAGAATCTTTGCAACTTCAACAGGATGAATAATGTATGGTTCTTCAGAAACTCTGAATTGCCCCTCGTGTAATTGTCTAGCAAAAAGAAAGGCTTTCTCTATTCTATCTTGATCGTCTTTTGGACGTTCTTCTATCATTTTTTTTACGTCATCAAATAATGACAATGTATCAATATCGCTCATGGTATAATTATTTTACTAGTATTTTTTCTTTTTTACAAGAGGTAATTTTTTATGGCAGAAAATTTAATTATCAAACTTAAAATTTCACCAAACGCAAGTAAAAATGAAATTATCAAAACAGATGAAATGGTTAAAATAAAAGTTACCGCCCAACCAATTGAAAATAAAGCCAATAAAGCGCTGATTGAATTTTTATCGAAAAACTTTAAAGTTCCAAAATCAAGCATTGAAATCGTTAAAGGTGAAACATCAAAAGAAAAAACTATTTTATTTAAAAATATTTCATCTGATAAAATGGTAGAAATAAAATCAGTTTTGTCGTAAAATAAAGAAAAAGGGGCAGTTTAAAGGAAGTAATATGCAAAAACGTTGGTATGACTTAGACCCAACAGTAAGCTTAGCAGTTAGCTTAATGAAGAGTGCAGACTTGGACTCTCAGGTTAAGTGTGCAGAGTATATTATTTCTAAAGCAAAAAATCACGGAGTTAAGCAAGCTGTTTTAGATACAGCTATCACCATAATTATGCGCCGTTGGTACGACAAAGACAAACGTATTCAAGAAGCTTTTGATTATTTCAAATCTGCACCAATTGATTTGCAAAGAGAAATTGCGCTTGAACTTATTGCAGTTTTACAGGTTTGCTAACGACTTTCTATAGACAAATTCATAAACTCAATATCATCATAATCAATGTATGCCATTTGCATTAGATTTCTACCAGTTTTGATTGTAATTTCATTTTGCTGATTTACCCTAATAAGGCCGCGCGGAATTTTGAAACGTTGACCATCACCATTTAATTGAATTTCAGCAATTTTTGTCCCGTTAAAATAGATTTCTGGAGGACTTGCATAAGCAAAGGCAATACTATTTTGACCAACTGATTGCGCCATTTTTGTATCTATGCCAATAATTGAGCCTATTACAAGATATGTATTTTCATTAGCTTCTTTTATTAAAACTTTTCTTGTGTAATAAGGTCCAATTGATTGCACTCTAAATTCGCCTGCGTTTGCAGAGGTGTCCGAGAAATTGTTGTCGCCTAAGTGAAACATGTTTGTATCTACGGTCAAATCCATTGGTGCAGTTTTTTCAATACCTACAGTCATTGGACGTGATGCTATAGACTCGTTTACAGTTAAAGAGAATGGTTTGTAGCCATCTTTTGAAACGGACATAATTGTATCACCGATAATGTTTGCATCTAAATTAAACTTGCCATTCGCATCACTTTTGGTAGAAAAATTCTTTTGAGGAATATTTATTGTCGCGCCATCAATAGGATTCATAGAATCTGCATCAACAATCTGATGCGCTCCCACTTGGTCAACTTTAGAAACATTACCTTGAAATGTTGCACTATTTGCTGAAAGATTAAAAAATAAAATTGATACAGCTAAAAACATTTTTTTATTCATAAACACTACCTCACCAAAGATAATGTAAACTTTTTTTGTAAAATTAAAAACCGCTTGTGAGTGAAGTTTGAGGGCAATTAAAAGAAATTTAAAAATAAGATTTGAAATTTTATATTTTTTTGCTATTATAGTTTTACGTTAAACCATAAATTACATTTAAGTATGCCGATGTGATGCAAGGCGACCCGAAAGGCTCCACTAAGTGGAAAGTGAGGGGAAGCCAAGTCTAATCAGACCAATTCCATCACATTAGCTCAAAAATTAAAAAACAAATTTCACATGCCGATGTGATGGAATTGGTAGACGTGCTAGACTCAAAATCTTGTGTAGGAAACTACGTGCCGGTTCGACCCCGGCCATCGGCAATTTAATAAAAAAGACTTCCTCTCGGAAGTCTTTTTTATATTTGTTTTTTATAACTAACCAAGCATATCAAGAACAGCTTTTTGTTCTTGTGCTGTAGATTTTCTATTTTCTTGTGGAGCTTGTTCTACAGAATTTTCTTTTACATTAAATACTTTATTGTACTCTTCTGTACCTTTTGTTGCTATATTTTTCAATAATTTTGGCAAACTCAATGGCATAGGTAATTCAAGTGTAGCTTCTGCGGTACGCATTGTTCTTTTTTCTGCTTCAAATGATACCGATGTTTTTTTGTTTTCATTTTTTACATCAAAACCACCTTTTTTATTAGCATTAATTTCCAATGTATCTTGTGGATATACATCTTTTAACGCTGTTAATGATTCTCTCAAATTATCCAAGCGATTTTTGCTTGAATTTTTAACATAATTTTGCATAAAGTCATTGTTTTTTACTTTTGCTGTAAAGTTTGGCTGTGTTGCCATTGGAGTAAATTTCATCTTCTCAATTTCCTTTCCACAATTAATTCATTAATCCTCTATCTTTCTACAAGTATAGCAGAAAAGCTAATGTTTTTTATTAAAATAAACAAAAATTTAAACAAATTTTACAATAACACCTCTAAAAGCTTATAATAAAAGGGAAATTGTAAAAAAATATTAAAAAGCACTTGCTTGAGAGTAGCTCTCATCTGTTAAAATTCAAAATATAGAGTTATGAGGATTTATATTTATGAAAAAAATTTGTACAATATTTTTAGTTTTAATGTTTCTAGCAAACGGTATTGCCTTTGCTAAAACAAATAAAAAGGAGGTTAAACCTATGGAAAAAATAGTTCAAACTGCTGGTCGCGATAAATTAGGTGATTTCGCACCTGAATTTGCACATTTCAACGACGATGTATTATTCGGTGAAAACTGGAACAACAAAGACATTGACCTTAAAACTCGTTCAATTATTACAGTTGTATCTCTTATGTCACAAGGAATTACAGACAATTCTTTAAAATATCACCTTCAAAACGCAAAAAATCACGGTGTTGCAAAAACAGAAATGGCTGGAATAATAACTCACTGCGCATTTTACATGGGTTGGCCAAAAGCATGGGCAACTTTCAATCTTGCAAAAGAAGTTTGGGTTGAAGATGACAAAAACGCTTTGAGTGAAAAAGACAAATACGCCCAAACAATCATGTTCCCGATTGGAAATGAAAACACGGCTTACGCAAAATATTTCATAGGGAAAAGTTATATTTCATCACTTTCAGAAAGCCAAGTTAAAATGCACAACGTAACATTCGAACCAAAATGCAGAAATAATTGGCATATTCACCACGCAAAATCTGGTGGCGGTCAAATGTTAATCGTTGTTGGCGGTCGTGGTTATTACCAAGAATGGGGTAAAGAACCTCAAGAATTAAAAGTTGGTGATATTGTAAACATTCCTACAAACGTTAAACACTGGCACGGCGCAGCACCTGATAGTTGGTTCTCTCATATTGCAGTTGAAGTTGAAGGTGTAGACACTTCAAATGAATGGCTAGAGCCTGTAACTGACAAAGAATACAACAAATTAAGATAAAAGGAAGTTATTATGAGCAAAAAAGTATTAATAATATCAACAAGTTTGCGAGCAGATGCAAATTCTGAAATTCTTGCACATGAAACAGAACGTGGAGCAAAAGAAAGTGGACACAATGTAGAATTTTTATCTTTAAAAGACAAAGATATCAAATTCTGCAAAGGCTGTCTTGCATGCCAAAAACTCGGACATTGTGTAATTGAAGATGATGCAAATATGATAACAGAAAAAATGAAAAACGCTGACGTAATCGTTTGGGCAACACCAGTTTATTATTACGAAATGTCTGGTCAAATGAAAACTTTAATTGATAGAGCAAACTCTCTTTTCGCAACAGGACACAAATTCAGTGAAATCTATGTTATAACAACATCAGCAAATACTTCTGACAATGTTGTTCAAACTGTCCTTAACGGTGTAAACGGTTGGATTGCTTGTTTTAACAACGTAAAACTTTGCGGATACGTTAACGGAGCAGGCTTAGAAGCTCCTAATGATGCTAAAAGCAATAAAACTTTACTTGAAAAAGCTTACACTATGGGGAAAAATATGTAATTCCACAATAAAAAGAGGCGCGCAGCTCGCTGCGCGCCTCTTTTTTACAACTTAAACATTTGCTAATAACCGTTCCATCGTCAAACAAGAACGCTCAGCAATTTCAATTTCGTTCAATACAAATTTTTCAGAAGCATTGCTATCTGCTAAATCAGAGATTGTTCTTATCACTAAAAAGGGTATATTATTTAGTGCAGCAGTCTGAGCAATTGCACAGCCTTCCATTTCTACTGCAGTTGCATTAAAAAGTTCTCTAATTTCTTTTTTATGGTTATCGCATGAAACAAAAGTATCTCCAGATGCAATAATTCCTTTATGAGCACTACTTTCTTGATTAATAATATCCATAAACTTTGAAATTAAATTTTTATCAGAATAAAAAACAGTCGGTTTATCCTTGTCAATTCCTGTACACATGTAACCTTTTGGATAACCTAAAGCAGAAACATCAAAGTCATATTGAACCAATTTTTCACCAATAACGACATCTCCAATTTTTAAATTTGGAGCAATTCCACCAGCTAACCCCGTATTAATAATTGCTTCAGGACTAAATTTATCAATTATAAATTGAGTATATACAGCGGCATTTACTTTACCAACACCAGTTTTAGCGAGAATAATATTATGGTTACAAAATGAACCAACAGTAACTACAAAATTACCAAATACCTTTTCTTCTACACTTTGAAGTTTTGATTTTAATTCAGAAACTTCACAATCCATAGCTCCAAGAATAGCAATCGTAGAGTTATTGTTCATAATGCATTTTCTCCTCTGTCCAATTTTTTAAAACCTCAATCATATCCACAGCAATAGCTTTAGCACCATCTAAGTTATGTTCTAAATAATTTCCGCATTCTATCTTATTTGTTCCTGGAATTTTACCTGTAAAATCTTTTATAAAAACTAGGCTTTCTTTAAATAAATCCAATGCTTCTTTGTGAGAAATTTTATCTCTCACTAAAAAATAGAAACCTGTTCTACAGCCCATTGGACCAACATATACAATATAATTTGAATATTTTGTATTTCTTGCATAAGTTGCAAAAAGGTGTTCAAAAGAATGCATAGATGCATTATCTAAATAATCATTCTCTTCATTATTTGGACGCTTCATTCTCACATCATAAGTAACTACATCACCGTCAATTCTTGAAATATACATACCTTTTTGTAAAATATCGTGATTAACTTTAAAACTTTCAATCGTTTTC
>CALBKW010000019.1 GCA_937895785.1 uncultured Candidatus Melainabacteria bacterium
TTATAAAGAAATTATGAACGAAGGTAGAAAAGTGTTATCTTTCGTTGGAGATATGGATTTTAACACAATTGAAGCTTTGTTAAATAAACATCTTGGCAACTTACCTAATAATGAAACTTATCAATGCGAAATACTGACACCTCACCTTGATAAACCTGAAACAATTGAATTTATCAAGTCCGATGCAAATCAAGCTCAAATTTTTCAAGGTTGGCAAGTTCCAACAATCACATCAAAAGAATATCCTGCATTTGTAGTTTTAAATACTCTTTTAGGTGCTAGTGGATTATCTTCAAGATTGTTCTGTGAACTTAGGGATAAAAAAGGATTGGCGTACACAGTTAGAAGTGCTTACGAAATTTATCAAAAATGTGCAAACTTTAATATCTATATCGCAACTGAACCTAAAAACATTCAAACATCATTAGATGGATTTAAAGAAGAAATACAAAAAATCAAAGATGTTTTAGTTTCAGATGAAGAATTAACTAATGCAAAAAATAATTACATCGGTAAACTTCAATTCATTACGGAAACTAATGCTCAACAGGCAAATCAAATGGCACATCACGCAATTTTAGGTATGGGATTTTGCTTTAAAGATGAATTAATCAAAAAAATTAAGGCTGTAACTCCAACTGAAGTTCAAGAAATTGCAAAAAAATACTTAAATGACAAATTTGTTGTTTCAATTTTAAGACCATAATTAAGAAAAAAAATATTAAAAAGAAGCGACACGTAACGTGTCGCTTCTTTTTTCTTAATAAAAATGCCGAACAATAAGTTCGGCATTTTTATTATAATTATTTATTAGTTACCTCTTGGTCTTTTTTGTTTTGGTTCATCTAATTTACCAGCTTTTGCTTTAACTAATTTGTTCAAGCAATCACCAATGTAACCTAACTCAACAATAGCATCATCTTTTTGTTTTTGAGCTTTTGTTTTGTATGCATCTTCAGGTAATGGGTTAGCGTATTTTTCAACTTTAACTTCTCTACCAGCAGTTAAATCTAACAACGCTTTCACTTGTTTACCAACGTAATCCAAGTTTAGCAATAAATTATCATTTTGTTTTGCGTCAATTTCTTCTTTAGTTTTTGGAGTAACTGTATTAGTAGAATGACGAGCGACATTTAATTTCCAATTTGTTGGTTTTTGATTTAAGTAAGCCATTTGTACTGCACTTTGTGCGCCAACAGGTTGAACTGCCATTTTTCTTTCTCCTTTATCGTCTATCTTATTACTATGTGTGTAGTTAGTCTAACATACATAATTTCAAAAAGCAAGTGTTTATTTTACAATTAACAACTAAAATGTTATAAAACTTCAAATATATTTTTTAATTCTTTATAATAACCTTGCTCCAACAATTCAAAAAATCTTTTAGTTACATTTGGAGCTAATTTACAAGTTTGTTCTTTATCTATGTATAAACCTTCTACAAGACGAGCAAAAAGTTCTGTTGGACGGTTATAGTAACGGTGTAATTTTGAAATTCGATTTGAAATTCTACGTTGTTTTCTTGTTAGAGATTTTAGTCTTATATAATTAACAAATGCCTGCTTTAAATTAGGGAAATCTTGTTCTATTGTATTTATAGACAAAACTTCCTCTTTGCCAAATAAAAACCATGGCATAATTCTCACTCTATCATATTTTAATAGATACTTAATTTTTGTACCTCTAATCGCCCTCTCAAACTCTTTAAA
>CALBKW010000020.1 GCA_937895785.1 uncultured Candidatus Melainabacteria bacterium
AAGATAACTTAGACTTTATTAAAAAAGCTCAAAACAAAATTGTTATCGAAAACGTAGGTGGTTCAGCATATAGAACTCTAAGCCGTGTATTAAAAGAATTAGATTTGACAGACAAATTTGTTTGGTTGAATGAAAAAGAAGATCCATTCTTCCACTCAATCGGTAAATATGATGTTGACCCTAAGGGCAACAAAACTTTCTATGATTACTCAGTAGACGCAACTGTTTTAGCAAAACGTTCAAACGGTGAAAACTACTTCCCTGTAATCGAAACATTGCATTATGACAAGGTTTTAGCTGATTATCCTATCGGAACAGCAGTTCTAATTACAGACCCTGACCACGATAGATTGACTGTTACTCAAATCGAAGACGAAAAAGAAGTTGCAAAACTCGAAAAAGCTGGTATTGCTTATGTTAAACTTGGCAACGGCAGAGTATTAACAGTATTTACTGCAAACCAAGCATTCTTGATGTTAATGGACTTCCGTATGAAGATGTTAAAATCTCAAGGCAAATGGAATAACCACCCACGCTTTATGATTAAAACAACAGCCTCTGCAATGAGTTGGGATGAATGGGCAAAAGCTAACGATATCGCAGTAGTTAATGTTCCTGTAGGTTTCAAAGAAATTGCAAACATTATGAAAAAAGTTGAATTGAAACTTAAAAAGAACCCTAACGACGAAGTTAAAGTATTTGACGTTTTCGGTCAAGAAATTAATTTGGGCAAATCACCTCGCTTAATCTTCGGTGGTGAAGAATCTGGCGGTATGATTATGGGTGGCGAAGAAATGATTAAATCATTATCAGGCAGAGAAGCTATTGCAATGAGAGAAAAATCAGCTACAGAAGCTATTTTAGTTGCATCAGCTCTATCTTCAAAACTTGAAGAAGAACACAAAACTATGTCAGAATACTTGCTTGAAGTATTTAAAGACAATGGTATAAACGGTCAATTCGATACTCGTGTAGATATTGCTTACTACAACGAATCAGAACCAGATATCGACAAATTAAAAGCTGCAAAAGTTGCAGGCGAACAATTGAGAACTAAAAATGACTTGTTCTACTTGTCTTTAGCTATAGCTATTCGTTCAGGTAAAATGACATTTGAACAAGCAAAAGAGGTTCTTCAAGATTCATTCAAAGAATTGAACTTTGACAATTTGAAAGCTATCAAATTCGTTGGTGACGGTACTTACTTAGAATTTGCAGATAAATACATTGAAATTAGACCTTCAGGTACTGATGCAAAAACAAAAGCTTATGGCGCTGGTTTGAATCTAGATGAAATTATTAAATTTGCTCAAGCTATGGGTAACTATTCAGGCGACAGAACTGAATTACATAAAAAGTATGTTTCTGATGAAATGTATGAAAAAACAAAAGATACAGCAATGGATTACTACTTAGAATTTGTTAATGTTGATGCAAATAACGAACAATTCGTAATTCCAGAATATAAATTCTAATTGCAAGTCAAATAAGACAAAGGCGCCATTGAGTTCACTCAATGGCGCCTTCTTAATAATAATTCTTTTCTTGAAAAAAATAACGTGAGCGCAAGCGAAGCTTGCGCTCCGTCAATCTATTCCCAATTTTATAAAAATTTTTAGATTACAAACTATGCTATGAATTTTCCTCGTATTAATAAATGCCACTATTTAGCGATTTTGAAACGTCTGTTTACAAAATTATACAAAGGTGCGGTTCGGTTGCATTGCAACCGAACCGCACCTTTGTAAATGTAATGTATATTGTAAGTCTTATTTTAGCCCTGAGGTATCTGTTACGCCTAGCAAATTAAAGTGTTTGATGTAATCTTCTAATGACATTTTCAATGTATGAGAAGTGTCATGAGGGTTTACTAAAGTGATACCATCTGTTGCTATTTCTTGTATAGAGTAAGCGTGGGCGTTGTATACTTTTACTCGCTTACCGTTTTCATCATAAGCTTTAATGTCACTTGGGTCAATATTTCCAGACATACCAGTTACAGCAGCTCTGTTTTTCATTCCGCTGTCAGCCAATGCAACTATGCCTGCAGCGACATTTCTTGCTCCAGCGTATTCTTTTGTTTTGTTAGGGTCGCCAAGTAATGCAAGCCCTTTGCCAACACTGTTGCCGTCAATATCCGCTTGAGAACCAGCATCTGCTGTTACTGTTTCTCTAAAGTATCTATCCATTGCAATTTCTAATGCTCTTACGTCTGTGTCACCAGTAGAAAGTTCATTTGAACATTTTAAGTCACGAGCTGTTACTGTGTATTTTTTACCAACACCTTTAAGTGTTACTGTTGCATTACCATTTTTATCAATTTTTACCGCATTATCAAGCATTTTTTTACCTTGAGGAGTCATAGCAAGTGATTGAATACCTGCCAAAAGCCAGCAGTCACCAGTTTGACCTTGTTTGTAAGACCTATCTATTTTTCCATTTGGTCTTTCAGGAACGGCTGTTTGAAGTGTATCTGAACGATTGATAATCTTTTTAAAGTCTGCCGCTAATCTCTTTTTGCTTACTTCGTCAAGTCCGTGTTGACTGTCATATTGTGCAACTAGCTTTTTCATGTTTGGAACAACATCATCAGAACGTTGGTTTCCATAATCGGCTGTTTTCTTACCTAAATCGACCATGTATTCAAGACATTCTTTCTTTTGGTCGTTAGAAAGGTGCGGAGTTTGGTTGATAATATCAACAAGATTTACGCCAATTTGCTCAAATGAGCGAAATGCCATTTTATAATTTTGGTAATCTAGTCTGTGTATATTTTCGTATAACCTTTGAGTGTTATCTTTTGATACATTTGGGTTATCAAGCGCCTTGTAAATGCCAACAATAGTATCTCTATTGTACTCATCACGCATTTCTTTTGACATAAATGGGATTTTAGGTTGAGCCTTTTTCCACGGCATGTTCTTATCCAATTCAAACTTTGGCATGTTGTCAAAAATAGATGGTAATTTGTCATCAGGTCTTAAAGGTCCTTGACCTTTTTTGTATTCACCAAAAACAGCGATGTCTTTAGCTGAACCACTTTTTACTTGAGTTTGTTGTTTTGTTTTACCTTTACTTTGGGTGTCTTGAACACCTCCTACTTGAAATTCTGCCATATGCACATACCCCCATGTTATTCTTAATACCTCTACAAGTGTACATAACGACACTTAATTACTAAAACTTTAGTAATTTTTGTAAAATGTGAAAAAATGTTAACAGAATAGAAAACCTAAAAATGTCGACGGGGGGACTTGAACCCCCACAGCTTTCGCCACATGCACCTCAAGCATGCATGTCTACCATTCCATCACATCGACAGATATTGATTATTCAATTGTTAAACTTTTTTGTGATGGAAT
>CALBKW010000021.1 GCA_937895785.1 uncultured Candidatus Melainabacteria bacterium
TTAGACCAAAAAGGTGTTGGTAGATTAATTGAAATGTCAATTAAAGAAGGTAAAGCAGTTAACCCATCATTAATCGGTGGTATCTGCGGTGAACACGGTGGCGACCCTGATTCAGTTAAATTCGCTCACAAAATCGGATTGAACTATGTATCTTGCTCACCATACCGTGTACCTCAAGCAAGATTAGCAGCTGCTCAAGCAGTTGTTGAACAAGGTTCATTAGTAAAAGCATAGTCTTTTGACTGATAAACTGATATAGCTTAAAAGGCGGCGATAATTTTATCATCGCCGCCTTTATTATAAATAGGTTTACTGATTATCTCTCTTTTTTAATCTTTTTTTGCATAAGATGGTGAATCCATGCAATTTTTTAAATATTCAAGTGTGTGGAGCTTTTCATCATAGAGATATTTTATAAAATCTAAGTATGCAGAATTATGAGAACTTATTTTCAAATTAATTTCAAAACCTTCGGAGCAAAATGGTTCGTAATCATAGACAACATAACTATTATATCGACTTTTCCATTCTTTTTTATCTATTCTACTATTATTTTCGTCAATAACTGTTTCAAGCCATGCCACAATGTCTTTGTTTACGTTTTTCATTTCTATATGACAGTTTTGATAACGAGAATTATCCATATTTCACCTACCCTGTATTAAGATTTTATATCTTTAAGCAAATTTAAAAATCCCCATTTTGTCTAGTGTTTTTGGGTAATTTGGGTAATTCTTTTATTTTTTATTTGTTGTCTTTATATTTTCCTTTATATCGATATAAAGATTATGTAAGGATTTCTTAATTTTTAAAATTTCAGCCTATAATAATAATATAGAAAAACGTATTGGAGGAATAAATGCAAGTTAACGAACTTTTAGAAAAATTAGATAACAATAATAAAAATCAATTAGAAAATGAAATTGTAAGCATGGGCTCAAGTGCAGTTCCAGTTTTAGTTGAAAAATTACAAACTTCTAAAGGTTTAGTGAGAGGTGTTGTTGCAATGTCTTTAATCAGAATCGGTGAAGATTCAGTTAGTTTGTTAAAAGAAGCTGCAAATAAAAACCACGATTTCACTTGGGTTGCAGATTACTTAATCAATGAAATTGAAGGTTCAAAAGTAGCTTAGTAAAAAAGATATATTAATAAAGAGTAGAAAGTATAAAGACAAAAAAGGCGAGAAATCGTCTTTTTTGTTGCTATAATGGTAATGTTATGAAACTAGACTTTTTAAAGGGACACCCAAAAGGATTATATCTATTATTTTGTGTAGAAATGTGGGAACGCTTTTCTTATTATGGAATGCGTGCTTTGTTAGTTTTGTATATGGTTCAATACTTGTTTGCCGGTATGAATAATGATGTTGCAACTCAATATGCAGGTAATATTTATGGTTGGTATACAGGTTTGGTATATTTAACACCTCTTGTTGGTGGTTATTTAGCCGACAGATATTTTGGACAAAGAAAGTGTATCGCTACTGGTACTGCAGTAATGTCAATTGGTTTGTTCGTTTTAGCTTTAAGTGTTGTAACACCTGATATATTTTACAAAGATACATTTTTTGTATTAGGTTTAATTTTGATGATTTTAGCTAATGGGCTGGTTAAATCTAATATTAGTACTATCGTTGGTATGCTATATGGAGATGATAAGCAAAAAAGAGATGCAGGATTTACTATATTTTATATGGGAATAAATCTTGGCGCATTCTTTTCACCTTTAATATGCGGTACATTAGCATCAGTTTATGGATTTCAATATGGTTTTATAGCCGCTGGAGTAGGCGTTTTAATTGGCTTTTTGATATATAAATTAGGGGAAAAACCTTTATTGCAAGATTGTGGATTAAATCCTTACACTCAAGTTTCAACAAGTAATAATTCAGAAGATAGAGAGTTACGTTTAAGAGAAAAGCGTAAACTTTGGGCATTATATATTTTAATGGCATTTTCTGTTGTATTTTGGTTAAGTTACGAGCAAGCAGGCTGTTCAATGGCTTTATTTGCAGAAAATGAAACCAATAGGGCGATTGCAATGTTTGGTAATCCTTTTGTCATGCCATCTCAATATTTTCAATCCTTAAATCCATTGTTTATTGTTACTTTTGCTCCTATAATGTCAATTTTGTGGGGAATATTGCATTCTAATAAAAAAGAACCTACTTCAGTTCAAAAATTTACTATTGGTTTAGGATTAATTTCAGTTGCTTATTTAATTATGTCAATAGCTGCACATTATTCAGCAAGTTCTTTAGTTTCTCCTATGTGGTTAGTAGGTGCATTTTTTGTTGCTACAATTGCTGAACTTTGTATTTCTCCAATTGGACTATCATTGGTAACAAAATTAGCACCAGTAAAATTTGCTTCGTTGATAATGGGCTGTTGGTTCTTATCTAGTTTTATTGGAAATTTAGGAGCGGGAGTATTTGCTGGTTTTTACGAAAAAATATCACATTCTGTATTTTTTGCTATTCTTGCAATCAATTCAGCAATAGTTTGCCTTGTTTTGGTATTGTTGATTCCATTATTAAAAAAATGGATGGGTAAATCATAATTCCACTATTAATACGATAAAATTCTAAAAAAAAGTGTTAAGATTATGATATGTTAACATGCGAAACTGTGGATAAAGATTTAAAAGCAGTGGGATTAGAATTGATGTTCTTAACTCCAGAAAAATGCTCACACGAAGACGGTGTGACGGCTGTTGAGTTGGCAAAAATGGTTGGTTTGCCCGTAGATGTAGTTAAGAAAAAGTTGGTTATCTTAAAAGATAAAGAGATTGTTCAAG
>CALBKW010000022.1 GCA_937895785.1 uncultured Candidatus Melainabacteria bacterium
AGTAACTTTATTTATGGCTCTTCCAAACTTGTTTGCATTATTTATATTGTCAAATGTAGTAGTTAAAGAAGTTAAACGCTATTGTAAAAAGTATGATGTAGGTTTGTTCAGTGACATAAAAGATGAACCTTACGATGAAGAAAAAGATGTAGAATAATTATGACAAAAGAAAAACAACTAAAAGACTTAAAAGCTATATGTGAAAAATGTTACGCCTGTGAAATAGGAACACGCCGTGATAAAATGGTTTTCTCTGCAGGTAATCCAGATGCGAAGGTTGTTTTTATTGGTGAAGCTCCAGGAAAAGATGAAAATGCTCAAGGACTTCCATTTGTTGGTAGAGCAGGACAATTATTGAATACATATCTTGAAAAAGTTGGTATAAACCGAGAAAAAGATTTGTATATAGCAAACATTTTGAAATGTCGTCCTACAAATCCAGATAGACCAAACAAAGACAGAGTTCCTGCAACACCTGAAATTAGAAACTGTATAGATTATTTATATAAACAAATCGAAACAGTACAGCCAAGATTAATAGTTTTGTGTGGTGGAACTTCTTTAAAAACTTTGACAGGCAAAAAAACAATACAGATTTCTAAAGTTAGAGGCGATGTTTTTCAACTTGGGTTGAATGGCAACCATTACAATGCTATTGCAATATATCACCCTTCATATTTAATGCAATATGCTTCTCAAGAGCAAAAAGATATAACTTTAGAAGATTTAAAATTGATAAAAACTTATGTTTAACTATTTTTTAAAATAATCACAAATAAGAGTTTTTTTATGTGGGATTAATTTTTTTACTCTTTCAGCAAAGGTATTCTTTTCCATATCGGATAACTCTTTGTTTAGGATTGCTTTTTCTAAAATAACTTTATTATAAACTTCGGCACAAGTGCTAGATTTGTCGATATGTTGTTCTAGTTTTGAAAGTTGGATTTCTTTTTCTTTAATTGCCTTTTTTAGGTCTTTCTTTTTCATATTGAACAGTCCTTTGTTTTTCTTCCATTATAGAATATGCCGATAACGGGAATTTGCAATCAATCTTTTAGTCGATTTAGGCAAGTATTTTCTCATTATTTTAGTGTAATTTCTCAGTCATGTCAAAGTCATGGATTTTTATGGTATACTTATCAATGGGAAGTAGTACCTAAGCTTAACATTTGTAATGAAATTTGTAAATTTACTTTTCATATAATCTCAAAATTGTTAAGATTGTATAAAAAGATGACGAGGACAACCTAATAATGGCAGAAGGATTCAACTTAGAAGAAATTAATAAAAATTTTAACGCATTAGCAGAGGGCATAGATGCAATTAAAACTCAAAACGCACTAAATATCGGTGATACAAGCCGTGTTTTAAATAATTTGGGTGTTAAATTGGATGATTTGGTTAACAGTTTAGAACCAAATGATGACAAGACAAAAGATTTATTAGAGGAGATTAAACATACTTTAGAGGATAGGTACTCGTTTATTAATGTTAAGTTTACTGAATTAGAGTCATCCTTTAAAAATGTCGTTAAAAATAATGAAGAGTTAGTTACTACACCAAAAATGAAAGAACTTTTTGATGTTCTTTCTACAAACTTAACTGTTTTTTCCAAACAAGTTATGGCTCAAGGTGATATTCTTAATGAAATTACACTTAGAATTGAGGCATTGAGAACTGATGATACAGATAAACGTGAAATTATTAAAAATATTGGATTGTTAAAAAATGATTTAGATAAATTTAATAATGGTTTTGAAAGTATTATCTTAAATGTAAATAACAACTATGAAACTTTAATGGAACATATTTCTCATCTTGACCCAACAAGTGAAGTTGAAAATATGAAAAATGCAGTTTCAGATATGAAGTTTACAACTGATACTATCATGTCTGCTGTTCAAGTTGTTGACCAAAAACAAAATACCTTGAATGATACAATGTCAGAGATTATCTCTCAAAATACAAAGATTAATGCTAACATAAAAGCATTAGCTGGACAAAGTGATTTTGATGGATTGGTTAGAAAAGTAGAAGGTGCAATAGAACTTATTACAACATTAAAAGGTGCGCTTACAGATGCAAATGAACAAAGTCAAAAAGCTCTTTTAGTTCAATTAGATAAGTTATCAGGTACCGTTACTAGGATTTTAACAGAAGAAGATTTTGAAATTTTTAAATCAGAATTGTCAAAACTTGTTTATGATGTAATCGAGTCAACAAACGTAATGCGTGGCGATTTGATTAGCACTACGTCTGAGTTTAAAGATTTAGCAAAGATGCTAGAAGACTTGGACTTAAAAACTTCATTTTCTTCGTTGAGAACTCTTGTTGATGATAGTACTCGCAATATCAAAGCTAGTGTTGTTGATGCAATTGCAAATGCAGGTATTGAACCAATTAAGAATAACTTGAACTTATTGGTTGAAAAGTTAGACCAAACAAAAACTTCAATCGTGGAAAGCGGAGATAGAAATTCCGAAAGAACTTCTGAAAAACTTGATTCTATTTTTGAATTGGCAGATAAAGTTCGTGAGATGGTTACTTATATGCCAGATACAATCAAACAAAACTATATGTCAGTTGAAGAAGGTCAAAGAGCTTTTGTAGAAAAAAGTATTAAAGATTTAGAAACAATTTCAGACGGTATTAAGTATTTACAAGCTGATTTGAAGGCATTATCTACTCCATTTAGAGAAACTCTAATGGGTGATGTAAAACAGTTAAAAGAGATTACTTTTGATATCAAAAATTATGTAGCTGCAAATGATGAAGTTATTTCAAAGGTTACAAATTTAGAAACTACAATTGGTAGAATTGCAGGCGATTATGATGTAGCTCTTCACTCTGTACAAGACAATGTTATTCAGTATATGTCAGGTATAAAAGAAGATTGTGAATCTGCTGATATTAAAATGAATAATTTTGCTTTTGAATTTAATTCATTAAAAAGCGAATTGGGTAAAGTTTTTGCAGATTATAAAAATGCAACAATCGGTCAAAATGAAAAATTCAATAGTGTTTGTAATGGTATTTCTTCTAGATTTGATAATGTAATGACAGCATTAGCTACAATTTCTGAACAACCCGCAGCAATTGCAGGTATTAAAGAAGGTTTTGAATCTGTACAACGCTGTATGCAAGATTTATTGCTAGAAATTTCTGATATAAAAGTTGGAAATACTGCAAATAGAATTAATACAGAAGCTGCTCAAATTACGGCGG
>CALBKW010000023.1 GCA_937895785.1 uncultured Candidatus Melainabacteria bacterium
CCTCTAAATTTGAATGTTGAAGCGGTAAATCAATATATTTAACAACTTTGTCTAAACGTGCAATTGCATCTAATAATTCATCATTTACGAATGTTGGATAAGCATACATAATTCTAATCCAAGCAATTCCGTCGATTTTATTTAATTCTTCCAATAATTTTGGTAATGTTGGTTTTCCATACAAATCAACGCCGTAACTTGTTGTGTCTTGTGCGATTAATACAATTTCTGTAACACCTTTGTCAGCAAGTTTTTTAGCTTCTTTTACAACATCTTCAATCTTTCTTGAATGACATTTACCACGTAACTTTGGAATAATGCAATATCCGCAATTGTAGTTACAACCGTCTGCAATTTTGATGTAAGAACTTGCTCCAACAGTAATTTGCTGACGTTCAACTTGCTCTGGATAGCAATATGAAGGCATTTCAGATACATTTGAAATATAATCGTCACCTTTTAATAATTTGTCTACAGTTTCGGCAATTTCAGTAAAATCAGTTGTTCCTAACATTGCAACAACTTCAGGAATTGCATCTTTTAATTCTTCTTTATGCTTTTGTGGCAAACAACCAGTTACAATAACCTTTTTACCCTCATCAACTAATTTCAATATAGAATCAACTGATTCTTTTTCTGCATCATGAATAAATGAGCAGGTATTTACAATGCAAACCTCCGCATCTGAGTCGTCGAGTGTAATTTCGTAACCTTTATCAGCCAAAATACCTAACATTAACTCAGAATCTACCAAGTTTTTTGCACAACCATGATTTACTAATGCGATTTTTGTCATATTTACCTCTTTTTTTTAACTATTTTAGCATAGAAAATCCATACGACCTCATTTGTCGGTACGATAGTTTATGCTATAATCAAAGAAAGGAGATATGTATGGATATTATTTTATTTTTAGCTGGATTTTTAACAGGTGCTATCCTTGTTGCTGTAATTTTCGTGATTGTAAACAACAAGGGAAAAAACTCTACAGATGCACTTATGAAACAAATGGAGCTTTATTTTGAAAATACCGCAAATAAAATCTTTGAAGAAAGTTCAGCAAAATTTTCTAATACAAATAAAGAAAAATTAGACGACTTTTTCTCAAAATTCAAAGAAAAAATCGAAGATTTTGAAAAACGTACAAACGAAAAATTCAAAAATGAAGACGAAAATTTTGTAAAATTCGACCAAAATATTCGCCAATTCATTGAAGCTGGTTCAAAAATTGCGCAAGATACAAGCAATTTAACACAAATTATGAAATCGGATAACCGTACACAAGGGCAATGGGGAGAAATCGTCTTAGAACGAGTCCTAGAAGCCTCAGGTTTAAGAAAAGATGAAGAATATTTCATTCAAAAAGCAGACACAGTTGAAGGTCGCCCAGATGCAATTGTAAAATTACCAGAAAATAAATGCGTAATGATTGATGCAAAAACATCTTTAGCTTCCTTTTCTGCATATTTACAAGCTGAAAGCGAAGAAGAAAAATTACAACATTTAAAAGAATTTAAAGACTCAACAAAATCTCATATTGCAGGTTTAACAAAACGTGATTACAAACCAAGTGATGACAGTCTTTCACCTGAATATATTTTAATGTTCATTCCAATTGAAAGCTGTTACTCTCTAATGTTCTGTGACGACAATTATTTGTGGGATTTAGCTTGGAAAAACCATATCATGCCAGTTTCACCATCAACACTTTTGGCAAGCTTGAAAATCATAAATGCTTTTTTAGTTGTAAATCGTCAAAACGAAAATGCACAAGAAATCTCACGACTTGCAACAAAAATGTTAGATAAATTTTCTGATATGGTTAAAAATATTCGTCAAGCACGCGAAAAAATTGATACAGGTTTAAAACAATTAGACGGTCGCGATAGCATTATTGTTAATGCAGAAAAAATGACCGAATTAGGAGCTAAAATTAACAAACCACTTCCAGAACCTGAAAATAAAAACTAAGAATAATATAAGTAATTAACAAAGAGGCGCGGTTTCCAAAAGAAACCGCGCCTCTTTGTTTGCGAATTTAAAGTTAAATTTTTGTAAAACTTTGTTAACAACCCCTAAAGTTTAACGACAAAATTTCCGAATACATACATGTGTGAAAAAGAAAGTGTGTCGTTATGGAAGTAAATGCTATTTCATCTGTAAATATGTATCAAACAACAGCCGTTCATTCAGTTGGCGCTGTTCAAATGGGTACATTAAGCGAAGAAACTATCCGTAAATTAAAAGAATTGGGCATTGACCCAAATACGGTAAAAAACGAAGCTGAAGCTCAAGCATTAATCGCACAAGCTCAAAAAGCTAAACAAAACAGTCATGGCGAAAAAGTCCAAGGAAAAACTGATATTCAAATGCAATCAATGAAAGAAAAATCAGAAGACTTGGGTAAAAAAATGGAAGATTTAGCTGAAAAATTAGGCATTACACTTTCAAAAACAGATAGTGCTAAGGTTTCTATTGAAAAACTTGAACAAGCCGTTAAATCTGTTGCAGAACCAAATGCAATGAATAAGGTTGGTACAGTAACAGACAAAAAAATTGATGAAAAACCTGAAAACTTAAAAACAGATTTACAAGACATTAAAACAAAATACGAAGAAGTAGAGAGAGCTAAAAATACGGCGTTTGCTGGACAAGATATGATGGCAATGCTAAACAAAATGGCATTAGGTATTTCATAAATAAGAAGAGATGAAGAAGTAATAAAACCCACATAGAAGACGAAGAAAAAGGCGCTGTTACAAAAGTACACTTTGTAACAGCGCCACCTCATGTTTAATGTATAATTAAAATACACTAGACGAAAGGATTTTTTAAAATGAGAAAAGGGTTAATTATAGCAGGCTCTATTTTAGGGGCTATTTTGGCTATTTTATATATTGGATTTTTGTTTGTATTGCCAAACGTAATAGACTTGAATAATTATAAACCAATGGTTCAAGAGTTAGTGAAAGCTCAAATTCCATTGAATGTAGACTTTAAAAATGCAAAAATCAGCGTGACTCCGCTTCTTTCTGTTGGGGTTAGAGCCGAAGATTTGAGCGTTAAATTTGAAGACGGCAAAACTTTATTTTCAGCAGATAAAGCAAATGTTAGAGTTGCTCTACCTAGCTTATTAGCAATGACCGTAAAGGTTTCAACAGCAGAAGTTGAAAATCCTTATGTTGATTTTACAATCATTGATGGCAAACAATTCAAAATTTTAACCCTTGTGGAAGAAATGCTCCAAACTCAAAAAGATAGTCAAAAAGCAAAAGAACCTCAAGAAACACCTTGGATTGCAAAATATATTAGAATAAAAGTTCCAAATGTAAAATTAAAGAATTACAAAGTTTTAGTTAACGATGAAAAATCAAAACACAACTTGCAATTAAGCGGTGAATTGTTAAATCTAGGTTATTTCAATGGTAAAACTGCAAAGGTTAAAACAGTCGTAGAATTAACAAGTGACGGACAAAAGAATATTGTTGCAGATATTAATATCAACACTTTCTTGCCTCCAGTTGAACCATCTTTGGACGAAGAAGATGATCAACCTGAAAAGATTGAACTACCTTTCATTAACCCTGTTTTGATGTATCAAAAATATGACTTAAAATCTAATGTTGCAACAAAATTAAAAATCCGCGAAAATGACGGATTGTATAAACTTTACGGCTTTGTAAACGTTGATAACACAACTTTAAGATTGTCTAAATACCAATTGCCAGAATGTTATTTCCATGGCAAATTCAGAGGTACAAAAGCCGTTGTAGATACGGATATTTCCGTAACAAAAGATGAAAAATTACAACTAAATGGTATGTTTGATTACGGCAAAAACAAAAAACTTGATATGCACGTAAATTCAGACAAAATCCACGTCCAAAACCTAATTATGGTTTCAAAAGCATTCTTGGACTCAATTCAAGTAAGAAACAGCCTTGATACCCTAAAAGGACAAGGTTATTTTGAAGCTAACGCAAACATAAAAACAAACTTTAAAAAACTAATTTCAGACGGTAGTATCCTCGTAAAAGACGGTGCTGTTACAAACAAATTTAGCGGTTTAGGTTTCACAAAAACAAACATAAACTTGTTATTTGACAATAACATTCTTGATATTAAAAATTCCTCAACTCTTATCAACAAAGCACCGTTAAAAATTGACGGCAAGATTGACGAAAAATCTAATATTGACATCGCAATTCTTGCGGATAATGTGCCTGTTAGAGGCTTGTACCACGCATTTGCACCACAAGACTTGAAGGACACACTTGATATTTATTCGGGCTTTTTAACAGTTGATACAACTGTTAAGGGTGAATTAAAACAAGCTATAGGTAAGTTAAATTTAAGACTTACAAACCTTGTTGTAAACAGCGATGCATTCAAAATTACTAACAATGATGCAGAAGTTAATATGCTTGTAGACAAAACAATTTCCAAAATAGACATTTTGAACAAAGGGTTGAATGTCACTCTACTTCAATCAAATTCAACAATTTTTGATAACCATTTAAACATACAAATTCTTGGCTCAAAAATGACAATTGACCCGACAGAATTGCTTATCAATAAAGGCTCTATCGTCACTGTTAAAGGTACGATTGACTCAAACAAAAAAGAACCTATTTTTGATATTGATGCAAAAGGTTCGCTTGATGCAATTGATTTAAGACAATTTGCAGGTGATGATGTTACTGGATACATAGATGCAAAAGGTTCATTGCCAATGACTCTTTCTGTAAACGGTAATATGAAACGTCAAGACATGGTGCTTAGAGTTCTAACATCTCCTGCAAACTATGTTACACCTATTCATTTAAAAGAAATGAAGGGAAAAAATGGCTTATTCCAAGCTAAAATTGACTTCAAAGGTAACCGTCTAAAAATCAAACAAACAGGCTTGTTCAACAGAACTACTAAAACGGATGATAAAGGCAACGTAACTGAACACCTTGATGAAATTTTCGGAGTTTCAGGCACAATCACAAGCCTTCAATCAGCACCTTTTATAAACGTTATAAAACTAGCTATTCCAAAGAATTTGAACGGTTCTCTCCATGTATTCAGAAACTCTGGTTTTACAATTCCGTCAAACTACCTTTACATCTTTGGAGAAGCTCAATCACCTTTAATTAGAGGTCAATTCGGCATTAAGAACTTGTACATAAAAGACCTATTAACAACTTTAGACGAATTGTATTTATATTTTTCAGGCAAAAATCTTACAGTGACATCAACTAACCTTAACTTGAACGGTTCGGATGTTTCTACAGCCTTAAATTTACACCTAACTCCAGAGGATATTAACACTATTTCAAACCTTAGAGTAACTTCAAATCATATTGATTTGGATAGATTAATGATGGTTTCTAAGACGGCAACGAGGGTATTACCAAAATCAACCGCTAAAACAAACACTCAAAGTACACCTCAACAACCTGCAGATATTCCTGTTACTCTAAAAAATAGCTCAATTGCGCTTAAAAACATCAAGACTGGTAATATAGTTTTGAAAAACACAAATTCAAAAATAGCACTTCATAAAAACATTTTCTACCTTAATAACCTTCACACACACGCATTTGACGGTAATATTAATGGTAATATCTCAATGAACTTGCTAAACTCATTGCTAAAAATTGACCTTAGAGGTGGAAACATTAATACAGAAAAAATGCTTTGGGCAACTGCAAATATGAAAGATACATTGAACGGTAAATTGTCGTTCACAACAAATATCTCGATTGATGGTGGAGCTACAAGCTACGAAAAACAAATGAAATCGCTAAAAGGTAATGTAAAATTTGCAATTCATAATGGTCAATTTGGACCTTTTGGCAAGGTTGAAAACTTAATCATGGCAGAAAACATCAGAGAATCACAATTCTTCCAAACTGCACTTGGTGGTATTATCAACGGTTTAACAACTATTGATACAACCCACTTTAAAGAACTTAAAGGTTCACTAAGTTTCAAAAATGGTATTACAACAATCAATCCGATAACTTCTGATGGTAACGTTTTAACACTTTATATCGCTGGTAACTTTGACTTGCTGAAAAATACAGCAGATATGAAAGTTCGTGGTCGCCTAGCATCAATGCTTTCAAATATGCTTGGACCAATTGCAAACGTAAACCCTGTAAACTTGGTAAAAGTAACCCCTGGTTTGAATGTAGCATCAGCAAAATTGTTCACAGTGTTCACTCAACCTGTTACACAGGCGGAATTAAACAAAATTCCAGCGTTTGGAAGCAAGACTGATAACCTTAATGCAACAAACTTCCAAGTTGTAATTCGAGGTGACGTTGCAAAACCTCTAAAATTAGTTAAGTCATTTAAATGGTTGGCACTTCAAGACCAAATAAACTCAGCTTCAGCGTTCGTTTCTACACTTCCTGAACCTGAAAGCATTACAACAACTGTTGAAGAGGCACAAGCTCAAGAGGCTTATGAAGCAAAGAAAACAACAAAAATAAAGAATAAAATCTTCAAAAAAGAAGCGAAAGAAAAAGAAGCTCAAAAGACTCAAACAGAACTAGAAATGCAACAAATACAACTACAAGAAGAAAAAATCGACGAGCCTTCTAACATCGAAGAAGCAAAAGAAGAATAATTCTTATGATTACAACAAGAAGGCGGGTTCTTTCAGAACCCGCCTTCTTGTTGTTAACTTTGCACTTGACATTCTAAAATTTTTTACGCTAAAATATATTACAAATGAAATATATTTCTTTTGTAATAATAAGAGGTAAGTATGCATAAAAATTCACCTTACAATGAGTCGTTGTTTTTTAAAATAGAACAAATTTCTAAATATATTCAAGAAGACTACATCTCAAAATACAATCAAAAAATCACACATGACGAGTTTAGGGTTATTGATATCATTAACTACAACCCAGATATTTGTCAAAGAGATTTAGCAAAATTAGCACTTAGAGATTGCGTAAAAATTGGTAGAATTTTAGACAGCCTAGAGAAAAAGGGATATATCCAAAGATTTAATGACACAAAAGGTAAAAGGCTTGTAAAAAAAATGAAACTTACAGAGGAAGGTTTAAATTTTTATAAGGAAATGATTGCTAAAATAGAGCCAGAAACCGATAAATTCCTAAATCAGATTTTCACAAAAAACGAATTAAAAGAATTTAAAAACTATTTAAACAAATTAGATAATGCATTAGCAAGCTCAATAAAAGTCGAAGTATAAAACAAAATAACAAATAGAAAGAAATAAAATGGAAAGTTGGAAGCCGAAATATAGCCCTTGGGTCACAGCGTGGCCTGTCTTGATGGCAGTATTTATGTTCGCATTAAATGAAACAATTTCAAACGTAGCATTAGCATATATAGCTGGCTCACTGTCGATAAGCATGAATGAATCAACTTGGATTATTACAAGTTACCTAATGGCTAGTGGCATTGCGATTGCTTTAGTTGGATTTATGACAAAACTTTTGGGCAGGAAAACACTACTTATTTGCGCAGTACTAATGTTTACCATATCCTCTTTATTCTGTGCGTGCTCTCAATCTATGGTAATGATGGTTTTATCCCGATTTTTGCAAGGTATTGGTGGTGGCGCACTTTTACCTCTAGGTCAAGCTATCATTTTAGAAACATTTCCACCTAACGAAAGACAAAAAGCAATGGCTGTATTTGGTCTAGTATTTATTATTGCACCAATTATTGGCCCTATTCTTGGAGGGTGGATTACTGAAAATTACTGTTGGCAATGGATTTTCATTATTGATATACCATTAGGCATAATTTGTGCATTGTGGATTAATAAAATTGTCGAAGACCCGCCTTATGCAAGAAAACAAAAGAATGTCCTTATTGATTATAAAGGAATTACATTTTTATCCTTGTGGCTAATCTCAATGCAAGTTGTTCTTGATAAAGGTAACGATGCCGATTGGTTTGGTTCAACTTGGATTTGTTGGTTAACTGCATTTTCGGTAATTTGTGCAATTATATTTTTTATTACACAATTTAGTAAACAAAATAAAGAACCTCTTTTAAATTTAAAGATACTTTTTGACGGAACATATTTCTGGGGGACTTTCATTCAAGTAATTTTAATGGCTGTATTTTTAGCTTCTGCAACTCTTTTGCCGTCCATGTTACAGAACCTTATGGGATATACATCATATTTGAGCGGTCTTTCTCTTGGTACTCGTGGAGTTGGAAACATCATTGCACTCATCACTTATTTTATAATTTCTAAAAAGCTTGGTGATAGAAGAATCGCAGCAATTGGGTTATTTTTTCTAGGATTAGGCAGTTGGTATTTTGGAATGATTAATCTAGAGATAAATTTATCCTCAATCGCATTTCCAAATATTTGCTACGGTATAGGAATTTTCTTTGCCTTAACTCCTCTTGTTCCGCTATCGTGCTGTACCTTAGATAATAAAGAACTTACAAATGCTTCAAGTTTGCAAAATTTATTAAAAAATACGGGTGGTGCTATCGGCACATCTATATCAACAACAATGATTTCTAGATTTTCACAAGTTCATCAAAATATGATGGTAGGTCATCTAAATTTTTCAAATGATGTTTACATTGAAAAATTAAATTCTTCAATTCAGAATTTATCTAGTATTCATGATGTGAGTACAGCCTACATGATGGCACAAGGTCAAATGTATAATGAACTTATAAAACAATCTCACTTGTGGGGATATATTGACACATTTAGGTGGTTCGCCGTTGCTACATTCTTGTTAATTCCTCTATTGTTGTTTATAAAAAAAACAAAACAAATTAACTAAAAAAATAGGCGCCGTTTCTTTGAAACGGCGCCTATTCAAAAATAAAACTTATACCTTTTGGGCTAAAACTTCATCTCGGTATCGAATTAAACCTTTTGCTAATTGGTCTGGACAACTTGTTCCCTTTGTTCCACATTCAATACCTTGTAATTTTTCGATTACATCATCAATTTTCATTCCTTTAATCAATGATTTTATACCTTGCAAATTTCCATTACATCCACCCAAAAAATTTGCATCTTGAATTACGTTATTTTCATCAATTGCAACTTGCATTAATTGACAACATGTACCATTTGTTTGAAATTCTATTACTTTTACATTTTCTTTCATTTTTGTCCTTTCTACACGTACGTAATTTTACGTACGTAAAATTACGGTCTAAAAGTTTTTTGTTGTACAATAATATTATGAATAAACATGGTGAAAAAGCAAGGCGACTGTTCAGACAAGGGTTTTCATGCTCGCAAGCTGTAATAGGCGCGTATGCAGAGGACTTGGGACTTGATGCAGAAATGATGTTAAAATTATCTTCATCTTTTGGTGGAGGCATGGGCAGACTACGAGAGGTTTGTGGCACTGTTAGCGCAATGTTTATGATAGCAGGACTTCTAAAAGGCTATTCAGACCCAACAAATCCTGAACTAAAAAAGGCTCACTACACGCTTATACAAGATTTAGCAAGCAAATTCAGGGCTAAAAACGACTCCATTATTTGCCGAGAGCTACTTCATCTCCTTGCAACCGAGAAAATATCACCCATTCCGACACCACGTACTGAAGAATACTACAAAGAACGCCCTTGCGCTAAATTTGTAGTTGATGCTTGCGATATCATTGATGCGGAGCTACTTTCAGCCATTAAAGCATAACAAGTTTTACAATTTGACAAAATAGCTCAAAATACCTACAATAAAGTAAATAGGGAATAATAGGACAATCACAATGCCTCTAAAAGCATCTGAAATAAAGGATTTAATCAAAAATAAGCAATTCGAGCTAGCACAACAAAAGCTTGAAAATGCAGATACGCTTGAATTATACCTTTTAAGAGGTGACCTAAAATATGAAATGGGTGATTTTGAAGGGGCAGAAAAGGATTTTTCAAAAGCCTTAGAGCTTGATAGCAATAACCTAAAAGCTTATAACAACAGAGGTAACTGTCTTGCAAACCTTGGTTTATACAATGAAGCCCTAAAAGACTACAATAAAGCAATTGAATTAGCCCCAAACTATTCAGAGGCTTACTTTAACAGAGGTTTAGTAAAATATAATCAAAGACACATAAAAGAGGCAATTGCAGACTATAACAAAGCAATCGAACTAGACCCTGACAACTTTATGGCTTATAACAATCGCGGAAACGCGAAAACTTACTTGAAGGACTACAGCGATGCAATACAAGACTTTGACAAGTCAATCGAGTTGTATTCATTCCACGACACTTATTTTAACCGCGCTGTAGCAAAAGAAAATATTGAAAACTATGAAGGCTCAATTGCAGACTACAACAAGGCTATTGAACTAAATCCAAATGATTACCAAATGTATAAAAAAAGAGCTTTTTCTAAATACAAATTTGACGACTTTAAAGGCGCAATAGCCGATTACCAAAAAGCTTTAGAATTAAATCCAACAGACTTTGAATCTATCATTAGTTTAGGTATATTACAACTTGAAATGGAGCAATATCAAGAAGCTTACAATACACTTACATCAGCATGCAAGATTGATGCAGATTTTCCAGACATCTACCTTAACAGAACTATTGCAGAATGCGCTTTATGCAAGTTTGACGAAGCATTACAAGATATAGAAAAACTTTTTGGTTTTAACAACATCTTCAAAAACGACTTTATCTCTTTATTCAATAAGCTTTCAGAGGTATTAGAAGACCTCTCTGATTCAGAAAAATCAAGTGAAAAGGCTGAAAATTTTGCAAAAAGACTTGATACTTACCGCTCAATC
Source organism: uncultured Candidatus Melainabacteria bacterium (assembly GCA_937895785.1). Taxonomy (GTDB): domain Bacteria; phylum Cyanobacteriota; class Vampirovibrionia; order Gastranaerophilales; family Gastranaerophilaceae; genus UBA6984. The sequence continues at coordinate 10,758 of CALBKW010000023.1, forward strand.
GTAAACGATATCGACTTCAGAAAAGAATTTAAAAAGTAAAACCAGCCTCAGCCAGCCTTATACAACTAAAATAAGGCAAAAAAAAGGAAGTCTTTCGACCTCCGGTTGGAATTAAGAATATCTAGAAGTTGGTCTAGAATATTGTATATATTATTAAACATTAAATTCGTATATTTTTTTATTACCCGACTGGGTAGTTTTTTGAAATTTCTTTGACATAGCTTCATCCATCAAGTAAAATTTACTAATAGTTTAAAGATTAGGGCTTTATAAAATGAATAGACCAATAAACATCTATATTGTAGAGGATTATGTGCTTTTCAGACTTTCACTTGTTAGTGGTTTTTCTGGAAATGATAACATCAATGTTTTAAATGCATTTGCTACAGCAGAAGAATGTATTGAAGCAATGGAAACATGCCCTGCAGATGTAATATTAATGGATTTGGGATTACCCCAAATGAATGGAATTGAAGCAACAAAAATTCTACATGAAAAGTTCCCAAATACATATATCATTGAGTTAACTTCACATGACTGTGAAAATGAAATGCTTGCATGTATCGCATCTGGAGCTAGAGGATATGTTCTTAAAGACACATCAAATCAACAACTTGCAAAAATCATCAAAGCAGTTTCGACTGGAGCATTTTATTTTGATCCCAATTTAGAGCAAATACCATTGTCTGAAATTCCGAAACCTAATTCGACAAACTTTGACAATTTATATTCATTTGATAACATAAAAGAGAAGTTGTCATCAAGAGAACTAGAGGTTTTTAAACTAGTTGCCCAAGGAAGAACTAACCCTGAAATAGCTGGAGAACTGTTTATCAGTTTAAACACAGCAAAGGCACATGTTGGCAATATTTTAACTAAACTAGGTGTATCGGACAGAACACAAATAGCCGTTTTAGCATATAAAGCAAAAATTATAAAATGACACAAAGCGAAAAAAATTTATCATATAAAAATAAGACCAAAACATTTAAATACATAAATGTTTCAACCATTCTTTTGGGTGTAATCATTACCGTCGTGCTACTTGGAATTTTTACCCCAATCATTGAACTTGGAGTTGAAGAAGGTATTATCATTATAATATCGTCAATCCTTCTATACCTGCTTTATTTAAGTACACTTAACTCCAATCTATTTAAGCTTAAGTTCCAGTACCTCCAAAGTTATATGAATGAACTAAAAACAAACACTCCTGACCTTGTTTACTTAAAGAATTTAAAATCAGAAATTGTCGACTGCAACAAAGCATTTTTAAATTTTTTCGGACTACAACAAGAAAATGTTTATGGCAATAATTTCTTTTATCTCTTTAAAGAAGAAGAAAAGAATGAAATTTTAGAATTTGAAAAAATTGCTCTAACAACTCAAAAATCTGTTCAATTTAATATCCACTTAAAAGATAAAAATAATAAAGAGCAAACTTTTCAGGTTTTAAAAACCCCTATGACGGACAAATCAAATACGATTATCGGAACACTAAACATTTGCAGAAATATAACTCAACAAGAAGAAAACTATAGCACCAAAAGGAATTTTGTTGAGACATTAGCACACGACATAAAAAACCCGATTGTCGCACAAAGTAAAATATTAGAATTTTTACTTGAGGAGAAAATAGGAGAATTAAATTCTGACCAAAAAGATTTAATAAAGCATATTATAAGTTCTAATCAGTTTGCACTTGAAATGGTTACATCAATGCTTGCATCTTATAGATTCAGCGATGAAAATTACAGACTAAAATTTATAACTTTTGATTTAAAAAAAATGGTTCAGGAATGCATAAATCAGCTTGAAATAACAGCTTACAACAAAAGTTTAAAAATAAACTTTAATGCGGACAATTTCAACGAACCAACAGTTTTTTATGATCAAATTGTCTTACAAAGACTTGTAACAAACCTTTTATTTAACGCAATTACCTATAGTCACGAAAAAGGTGATATAAACATTTTTCTAAAATCGGATCAAGATTTTATTGAATTTACACTTGAAAACACTGCGATAAAAAGTAGTTTAACAAAAGATAATATTAAGCATATTTTTGACAAATATTACATTGGAACAAACAAATATAAACAAGTTGGCTCTGGCATAGGCTTGTTTTTAGCTAAAACTATTGTCGAAAACTTAAACGGTACACTAATTTATGATGTTACAAACAAAGATGATCACTTAGATATTTACAAGTTTGGATTTTCAATTAAATTGCACAACCAAGAGCTTGACGGAAAAGACTTTAAATTTCAGGATTAAGATGTATAATTAAATAGTTACGCAACAATAAAATAGGAAGTATACTAAATGATTTTAATTACAGGCGCGGCTGGTTATATTGGTAGCCACACAGCAATTAACTTTTTAAATAATGGTTATGATGTTGTTGTCTTTGATAATTTGGCGACAGGACATATTGAAACAATTAATGCTCTAAAGAAAATTGGAAACATTAAATTTATACAAGGCGACTTGCGCAATATTGAAGACATCGACAAAGTTTTTGAGCAATACAATATTGAAACTGTAATCCACTTTGCAGCGTTTTCTCTTGTTGGAGAAAGTGTTACAGACCCAGCAAAATATTACAGAAACAATGTTTATGGCACAATGAATTTACTTGACAGTATGGTAAAACATAATGTTAAAAAGATTGTGTTCTCATCAACTTGTGCAACTTATGGAGAACCTCAATATACTCCAATTGATGAAAAACACCCTCAAAATCCAATAAATCCTTATGGAAATACAAAACTTTGCGTTGAAATGATGATGAAGGATTATGATAAAGCATACGGGTTAAAGTCAATTCGCTTAAGATACTTTAATGTTGCAGGTTGTGATGAACAAAGTAGAGTTGGTGAATGGCATGATCCTGAAAGCCACTTGATTCCAAACATTTTAAAGTCTACTTTCGGCGCAGGAAAAGTATTTAAAATTTTTGGCAATGATTACGACACTCCTGACGGAACATGTATTCGCGATTACGTTAACGTGGAAGACCTTGCTGAAGCTCATAGATTAGCATATTTGTATTTAAAAGAAAACAACCAATCAGATTTCTTTAACCTTGGAACAGAACAAGGTGACAGCGTAAAAGAAGTATTTGACACTTGCGAAGAAGTTTTAAATCAAAAAATTAACGTTGAAGTTGTAGAACGTCGTGAAGGTGATCCAGCAAAACTTTATGCTAATGCAAATAAAGCAAAAGAAAACTTGAAATGGCACCCAATAAGAACATTAAAAGACAGTATTAAAACTGCTTATAACTGGGAATTAAATCTTGAAAACTTTAAGGTAGGTAAATAATGTCTACAGCAATCACAGTTTCAGTTTCGTTAGTTTTTGTGCTAATTGCAATACTTATAAGATACTCTTTTGTACAAAAACCACTTGAAAAACCTAATGCAAGCTGGGTTAGTTTTATCCTTGCTGTAATTGGTACAACCATTTGTACGCTTATTGCAGGTGAGCCACAAGGTACTGTGCTTACAGGTTTTGTAACAATGTTATTGAGTTACAACATTCTTTGCAGATAAAAAAGTATTTAAAGCGCCGTGCGCAATGCGCACGGCGCTTTTCTATTAGTATTGTAAAACTTAATCAGTTTATTGTATAATGGTAATCATAGACAAGGAGTATCGTCATGGCAGATTCAAACGAAATTTTAACATGTCCCGCTTGTGGGGAAAAAATGGAAAAAATCTTTATAGAAAGAGCTCATTGCAATATTGATGTTTGCACAAATGGTTGTGGCGGAATATTCTTTGACAATAGAGAATTTAAAAATTTTGATGAAAAAACTGAATCAATTGATGAAATTCAAAAAGTACTTGAAGGCAAAACATTTAAACCTGTTGATGAAACATACAAAAGAATTTGTCCAGCTTGTGGGATGAAAATGGTTAAAAATTCAACAAGTTTAAAAGGTGAAATTATTATTGATGAGTGCTACCGTTGCGGTGGTAAATTCTTAGATTACAAAGAATTAGATAAAATTAGAAACGAATTCCCAAATGAGGAAGCTCGTTCTCAAGCAGTTGTGGACTACCTTAAGAAAAATATGGGGTCTGAATTTGACGAAATGCATGCATACAAAGAAATGACAGCAAGAACACCTCAACAACAAGGACTTTTCAATAATATAATTAAAAAGTTTTTCTAACCCAATCGGATATTAAGTTTAAACCTTCTTGCAAAATTTTGCTATCCATCGCATAACCAATTCGGAAAAATTTTTGTTTCATATCAAAACAACTTGAAGGAATAGTTAAAACTCCCGTTTCATCAAATAATTCTGCGCAAAATTTTTCTGATGTTAAGTTATAATCAAAACTTACGCTTGCAATAGTTCCGGAATTTGGCTCAATCCAAGAAAAATGAGGATTTGTATTTATAAAATCTGACAACATTTTTTTATTTTCTAATATTATTTTTAAGTTTCTATCAACGATTTTTTCGTGATGTTCTAATGCTATACTAGCAACATAATCATCTAAAGCACTGATGCTGATTGTGTTATACTCACGATTAGAATTAATTTGTTCAATTATATTTGAACTTGCAACTATCCAGCCAAGACGAATGCCTGCCAATGAATATGTTTTTGACAAACTTCCAGACACAATTGCTTTATCATAAAAATCTATTGCTGATTTGGAATAAGCATTTCCACTATGACTTAAACCTCTATATACTTCATCCACAAAAAGATACGCACCTACACCTTTAGCTACCTCTATAACATCTACCAAATCAAAGTTCATGCCTGTTGGATTGTTAGGGTTAGTTACACAAATCAATTTTGTATCCTCGCCAACAATCGCTTTAAACTTTTTGATATCAAGTGTCCAATCTTCGTTTAAGAAAAACAACTCAATATTAGCACCAAACATTTTTGGCAAGGTATACATTTGTTGATAACAAGGACATAAACAAACAACCTTATCGCCTTTGTTTACAAGCGTTTGAAGAACCAAATAATTAGCACCAATTCCGCCTAAAGTAACCGTAACATTGCCTAAATTTACGCTTTCATACAAGTTACAAATCGCCTGTTTTAATCTTTTCGTTCCGTGAAGTTGTCCATAATTTAATGAAATTTCAGACATTTCAGAAAAATCTTCACCCGTAATTTGCGTTAATTCCTTCAAAGATAGAGCTCTAGGGCAAGTTGCTGACAAGTCATATTTTGTCCTACATTCTCGTGAATTAATCCATTTTTCAAGTTTAAAATCTTCAATAAGCACTACTTTTTACCTGCGTTTTGTGCAAATTTGTTATACATTAAATCACGTCTTTTTTGAATATCTGGACTGTTTAAATAATCTTCATATTTCATTTGGAAATTAATATATCCATAAGGTGAAATTTCAACAATTCTATCTGCAACAGTTTGAATAAATTGATAATCTTGAGATGTAAATAAAACTGTACCTGTGTAGTCAATCAACGCATTATTTAATGATGTAATTGCTTCCAAATCTAAATGGTTTGTTGGTTCATCAAAGATTAAAACATTACTTTCTGCAATCATCATTTTTGCAAGCATACAACGTACTTTCTCACCACCAGAAAGGACATTCACACTTTTTTCTGCATCTTCTCCTGAGAACAACATTCTACCTAAATACCCTCTCAAATAACTTATATGTTGTTCTTGAGAGAACTGTCCTAACCATTTGATTAAATCAATTTTGTCTTCAAATAAATGGTTATTTTCTTTTGGGAAGTATGAACGAGTTGCTGTTACACCCCAGTTGATTTCACCACTATCAGGCTCTAATTCGCCGTTCAACATTTGGAATAAAGTCGTAATGATTATCGGATTTTGAGCGATAAAAGCAATTTTTTCACCTTGAACTACATCAAGCGAGAAGTTTTTGATTAATAATTCGCCATTTAGCGATTTATTCAATCCCTGAATATGTAAAACATCTTTTCCTGGGATTTTTGAATATTTAAAGTTAATACTTGGATATTTTCTTGTTGACGGTTTAATGTCTTCAAGAGTAAGTTTTTCCAACATATTTTTTCTTGATGTCGCTTGTTTTGCTTTTGATGCATTAGCACTAAATCTTGCAATGAATTTTCTAAATTCTTCAGCTTTTTCTTCTATTTTCTTATTACGTTCTTCTTTTTGCTTCATAATCAATGCACTAGCTTGAGTCCAGAATGCGTAGTTACCTGTGTAAAGCGTAATATTTCTAAAATCAATGTCCGCTATGTGTGTACAAACTCTATCTAAGAATTTTCTATCGTGCGAAACAACAATCACAAGGTTTGGAAAATCAATTAAAAAGTCTTCCAACCAAGTTATCGTTTTTAAATCCAAGTGGTTTGTCGGTTCGTCCATTAACAAGATATCTGGAGTTCCAAATAAAGCTTGAGCAAGCAATACACGGACTTTTTCACTACCTGACAAATCTTTCATTAAATTATAATGAAGTTCTGATGGAATACCCAGATCTGCAAGCAAAGAACCAGCATCAGCTTCTGCTTGCCAACCGTCAAGTTCTGCAAATTCAGTTTCTAATTCTGCAACTCGAAGTCCGTCCTCGTCATTGAAATCAGGTTTAGCATACAAAGCATCTTTTTCTTTCATAACGTCATAAAGATGTTTATTCCCCATAATTACAGTATCCATTACTGTGAAATCATCAAATTCAAAGTGGTTTTGTTTCAAAACTGAAATTCTCATACCTTTTTTGATGTGAACTTCGCCTGAAGTTGGTTCTAATTCACCTGATAAAACCTTTAAAAAAGTTGATTTACCAGCACCGTTTGCACCGATTAAACCGTAGCAATTTCCTGCTGAAAATTTAATATTAACATTTTCAAATAATGGTTCTGAACCAAATTTTACTGTAACGTTTTCTGTTGTAATCATTATAATTTAACCCTTATATTTGTAAAAAGTCGGAATATATAAATTCCGACTTTTTTAGTTAACTAGTGTACCAAAAATCTAAAATAGATGTACACAGTCGATGCAGTTAACGAAATCAATACCGTAACAAAACCATATAACAAGAACTGCATGAATGTGATTGGATGTTTTCTTGCCGCAGCAGATTCTGAAACAATAACGTTAGCCGCTGCACCGATAATTGTCAAGTTTCCACCTAAGCAAGCACCTAAAGATAAACACCACCATAGAGGGTGAGCATATTCTGCACCCATTACAGATTGAATATTTGCAATCATAGGTGCCATTGTAACTGTATATGGAATATTGTCTATGATACCTGATAAGATACCAGACCCCCAAAGAATTACCATTGCGGTCGCACTTTCTGAGCCGTGAGTTACACTCAATAACCATTTAGCCATTAATGCGATACCGCCAGAGGCTTCTAAGCCACCAATAATAATAAACAAACCGATGAAGAAGAAAATTGTATTCCATTCAACATCTTTAATAATATTTTTTGGATTTTCAAATAATAGCAAGAAACTTGCACCAGCCATTGCTGATAAACTTGCAGGGATATGAGTCATATCGTGAGTTACAAAGCCAAGAATTACAAGTGCTAAAACAACGACACTTCTAATCATGCCAGCCTTGTCTTTGATTGTTTTGCTATTATCTAAATTAGCAATTTCTGCCATTTTTTCTGGAGTTGCTTTAAGTTGTTTTCTGAAGAATAAAAACATTACGAAAACAACTAATAACAAGATTATAGCAACAATACCTGTTAATTCATTCAAGAAATCCATGAATGAAAATCCAGCAGCAGAACCGATGATAATATTTGGAGGGTCACCGATTAAAGTTGCAGTACCACCGATATTTGAAGCCAAAATTTCAGTAATCAAATATGGTGCAGGATTTATATCCAATTTTTCTGCAATATAGAAAGTTACAGGCATAATCAAAATTACAGTTGTAACGTTATCTAAGAAAGCAGAAACAACGGCTGTAAATAAAGCCAAAACTACTAAAACTTTAACGGGATGACCTTTTGTAAATCTCAATAATTCGTTTGCAATCCAGTTAAACACACCAGTTTCTGTTGAAATATTAACAATAATCATCATTGCAACTAGCAAGAAAATTACGTTAAAATCAATAAAATTAACAAAATAATGAGGGTCTAAAGAACCGTCAGCCAAAGTTTTGTTAACGCTAACTAAACCTAAAAACATTGATGCAGCAGCACCAATTAAAGCAATTGTGACTTTTGGTATTTTTTCTGTTGCAATAAAAATATATGCAAGAATTAAAATAACCGCAGACACAATAATGGAGTTGTTTCCAACTAAACTACTTAAAAATTCCACGTCTAAATTCCTTTTCTATTTTGTGTACAATATCAAAACAATTTTAACACAAACATACCAAATTTAAGAATTTATAGAATTAATCAAATTATCTTGTTCCGCTGTTGATTTTTCCAACATTGAATAAACCATATACGCACCTAACGCAATGGCCTTAGGGTCAAGTCCCGTTTGTTGAGCCGCCTCAATAATTGCAGAATTAACCTCTGGATTTTCCTCTTTCATATAATGAATCATTTGCTTACGCCAAGAGTTCACATCTTGAAAAATCTCTGCAAAAGTTAATGTTGAATGGTCTTCTGTTATAACCGGTATCATCTCTTTAGCGACCCCCTTGCTAAAATTATACAACAAAAATTTATTTATCTCATCAAAAATAGTGCTTGCATTTTTCAAAAATCTTGACAAAATTTTATTTTAATATTTAATGAAGTTATGAGATACATTTCTATCAAAAATTTATTATGTTGCACTTGTAAGTTTTCCTGTCAAAGAACTTACTTATAATTTTGTGTGCAATTAGTTATATAAAAGTATAAAAAGGTTCTTAATGGCATATTAAGAACCTTTTTTAGTTGTGTAAATTTGCGTGCGGAAAAGCCACCGCAACATTGCATCATTTTATATAAGCAAATTATTGACAAAAGCAAAAACATTCATTTTATAAAGACAAAAGGAGAAAAGATTATGACAAATTTTGAAACATTGTTAATTCATGGCGGAACATCCATTGATAAAAAAACAGGTTCAGTAAACATTCCAATATATCAAACCTCGACATTTAAGCAAGATGGCTTAGGTCAACATCGCGGTTACGAATATTCAAGAACAGGTAATCCGACACGAGAAGCCCTAGAAAAATTAATCGCAGAATTAGAAAACGGGGAATATGGATTTGCCTTTGCTTCTGGCTTAGCAGCAATTACAACCGTATTATCTCTATTTAAAACAGGCGATAACATCGTTATATCAAACAATGTTTACGGCGGAACATTTAGACTTTTAAACCAAGTTTTTAATAATTTTGGTATAACCTTTTCTATTGCAGAAAATGACGATTATGAAAAAGCAATAACAGAAAACAAAAATACAAAAGCAATCTTGATAGAAAGTCCAGCAAACCCACTATTAACAGTAACAGACATTACTGAAGTTTCAGAAATTGCACATAAATATGGACTTTTATCAATTGTTGATAATACTTTTATGACACCCTACTTGCAAAGACCTCTTGATTTAGGCGCAGATATAGTTATACATAGCGCTACAAAATATTTAGGCGGACATTGTGACTTAATTGCGGGGCTTGTAGTTGTAAAAGATGAAAATCTTAGTGAAAAACTTGCATTCTTACAAAATTCTATCGGAGCAATACTTGAGCCATTCGATTCGTACCTTTTGATAAGAGGAATAAAAACTCTTGCGGTTAGAATGGATAGAATTACCGAAAATGCAAAATTTATAGCTGAACGTCTTTATAAAAATCCTGCAATACAAAATGTATATTACCCAGAATTAAAAAATAATAATGGATATGAAACACAACAAAAACAGGCTAAAAACGGTGGCGGAATGATTTCTTTAGAATTGAAAGAAAATTATGATGTAAAAAACTTCTTTTCTAGTCTTAATCTTGTAATGCTGGCAGAAAGTTTAGGTGGTGTGGAAACTCTAGTGTGTCACCCTTCTACAATGACACACGCATCAATTCCTGAACCTATAAGAAAGAAAATAGGCATAACAGATGGACTTATCAGATTATCTGTTGGAATAGAAAATAAAGAAGATATCATAAATGATTTGGAACAAGCAATGAGAAAGGCAGAAAAATAATGTTATATAATTCAATGCAGGAACTAATTGGTAATACTCCAATGGTAAAATTAAATAACATAAGTACAAACAAAGATGTTAATTTATACGCAAAATTAGAACTTTATAACCCATCAGGTTCAGTAAAGGATAGAGTTGGTAAATATATGATTGAAGATGCAGAAAGAAAAGGGTTATTAAAAAAAGGCGGGACAATTATTGAAGCAACAGCAGGTAATACCGGACTTGGCATAATCTTTGCGGCATTAAATAAAGGTTATCGGGTGATTTTTGTTGTACCTTCAAAATTTTCAGAAGAAAAACAAATTCTAATGAGAGCAATGGGTGCTGAAATCGTTAATACAAAAAGAGAAGAAGGTATGTTGGGTGCAGCGAAAAAAGCAGAAGAAATAAAAGCTTCTATTGAAGGCGCAATCTCATTAGAACAATTTAAAAATCCAGCAAACCCACTTGCACATTATAAAACAACAGGAAAAGAAATTTATAAAGATATGAATGGAAAAATTGATTATTTAGTTGCAGGTGCTGGTTCAGGTGGGACTTTCTCAGGTATTATGCGATATTTAAAAGAACAAAACCCAAATATCAAGGGTGTTCTAGCAGATCCAATTGGTTCAACTATGGGCGGCGGTGAGCACGGGGATTATGACATAGAAGGAATTGGTAATGATTTTATTGCCGACACAATGGATATGAGCCTTGTTGATATTGTTATAAAAGTTTCTGACAAAGAAGCCTTTGAAAGCGCAAGAGAATTAGCAAGAAAAGAAGGGATTATTGCCGGTTCTAGTTCTGGAGCAGTTTTAGCTACGGAGAAGAAATTGATAGAACAATATGGTGCAAAAGGAAATATTGTTCTCATATTTCCAGATAGAGGCGATAGATATTTTTCAAAAAATTTATACGAATAGAATAACTTTAAATATTACAAAACAAGGAGAAAAAATGTTAAACATTATAAAAAATAAATCTTTAATACAGATTTTAATTTGGGTTTCAGCCCTATTATTAGGAATATTTTTAGGATTTTTGAACATAAATATTCTAAATCATTTATTTAATTTTATTGCATTATTTTTTACAAGATTGTTTCAATGTCTTGCAATACCGGTAATTGCATTAGCAGTTATAACGGCACTTTCAAAACTTACAGAAGAAAAAAATACAGGTAGAATTTTTAAACACACCATCTTTTACACACTATTAACTACTTTTTTAGCGGCAATTACAGGATTAATTTTATATATGTTATTTACACCAAGCAATATTGTAGTTAATAACACCGTTGGTGAAACATCTGCTACTAGCTATTATGAATATTTAGTGTCAATTATTCCAAACAACATTTTTCAACCTGTAATTGCAGGCAATGCTCTCTCTGTAATTTTGATTGCCGCAGCTATTGGAATTGCTCTTTCAATTGCAGAAAAGAATGAAAATACCAAAGCACTTAGCAAAGTTATATTTGGAATTCAAGAAATTCTATTTATTTTGATACAAGGCTTAATTAAAATTTTACCAATTGGTATTATGGCATTTGCCGCTCAATTATCATCACAAATTATAAATAACTCTGCTATCGGAGCTTTAGGCAAATATACAGCTATTGTTTTGAGTGGTAATATCATACAAACATTCATAATTATTCCATTAATATTACTTGTTAAAGGTATAAATCCAATTTCAGCATTCAAAAATATGTTACCTGCAATTGTAACCGCATTTTTCACAAAAAGCTCAGCTGGCACATTGCCTGTTACACTAAACTGTGCTGAAAATAATTTAAAAATAAATCCTGAAATCTCAAGATTTGTTTTACCAATTTGTACAACAATCAACATGAATGGCTGTGCAGCTTTTATATTAATAACCTCTTTATTCGTTATGCAAAATGCAGGAATTCACTTAACATTAGGAACAATGATAATTTGGGTATTTATTGCAGTTTTTGCAGCAATTGGAAATGCTGGAGTTCCAATGGGTTGTTATTTTTTAACACTTTCATTGATGTCTTCAATCGGCGCACCTATTGGAATTTTAGGGTTAATACTACCAATATATAGTATAATTGATATGGTTGAAACAACGGAAAATGTTTGGTCTGATTCGGCAGTTTGCATTATGACAAATAAAGATATAAAAATTTCTTAAAATAAATCGCACCCATAAGGTGCGATTTATTTCAAATGTTTAAAACTTTACATAAAGATTTCTTTTTTGTATTATTGAAGAAAAGAGGAATTTATGACGGATAAAGACGACAAAGTTATTGATTTATTTTCAAAAGTAAATAGGACTTTAACTCACGAAGAATTAGAACAAATTAAATATTTTGAGGGTTTTCACTACGTAAAACTTAATAAAGATAAAAATAACAAAAAGTTTAATGCATCATTATTAAAAAAATATGCAGAAGGTTGCCATTACATTGTTAGAGTAATGCGAGAAGTTAACGGTGAAGTTTGGATGTATAACTACGACGTTAAAAATGATGAGCTTTTCAAATTTATGGAAAAGTTTAATAACAACAAACTAAATGGCACTATTATTGAAATCGACAAATATTTTCCTGAAGGTCTAGCTTAAATTGCAATTTTTTGAAAAATACCACGAAGAATTAAATAGATGTTCTAAACCGTATCAATATGTTGGCGGAGAAATTTATTCTGCAAACAAAGATTTTGATAGCTCAAAAGTTCGTTTTGCTATGTGCTTTCCTGACAAATACGAAATTGGAATTAGCAACTTAGGCGCAAGAATTTTATACAATCAAATTAATAAACAAGACGGCTTTATGGCTGATAGAGTCTACGCTCCAGAGCCTGATTTTCACCCTCATCCACTTTATGCTGTTGAAAGCAAACGCCCACTAAAAGATTTTGACATAATCGGTTTTTCACTTCAATATGAATTATCTTATCCAACAGTGTTAAAAATGCTTGAAATGGGTGGAATTTCAATTAGAAATAACGATAGAAAAGAAGATGAACCGATAGTCATTGCTGGTGGTCCTTGTACTTTTAACCCACTTCCAATGTCAGAATTTATTGATGTATTTTCAATTGGCGACGGAGAACAACTTACCGTTGAGATTTGCGAATGTATTGAACGTACAAAAGGATTGCCAAGACAAAAGCGTATTGAAGAATTATGCAAATTAAAAGGTTGTTGGTCAAAATCTATCGGCGGAATGGTTGAAAAAAGAGTTGAGCCATTGACTTATGATACAGCTCTAACAAAGCACCCTATTGCATTTTCAGCATCAATTCATGATAGAGCAATCGTTGAAATTCGTAGAGGTTGCGGTAGAATGTGCCGTTTTTGTCAACCTGGACATGTAACTTTGCCTGTAAGAGAAAGACCAGCGGAAGAAATTATAAAACTTACAAAAGAGCTAGTTCATAACACTGGTTATGATGAGTATTCATTGCTTTCGTTATCTTCTAACGATTACTCAAATATTTCAGAAGTAATAAAAGAATTAAGTTGCGAATTTAACAAAAAGAAAATAGGTGTATCACTACCAAGCCAGCGTATCGACCACTTTAGCTTGGAACTTGCGGAACTTACACAATCAGTTCGCAAATCAACCATGACATTAGCACCAGAAGCTGGCAGTCAAAGACTTAGAAACGTTATAAAGAAAAACATTTCAGAAGAACAAATTATTAATGCAGTTATGCAACTTTATGAAAATGGTTGGAGCAGAATAAAATTCTATTTTATTGTTGGTCTACCTTCTGAAACTTACGAAGATTTAGACGAAATGGCTCGCCTAATGGATACAATCAAATACAAAGTTCGTGGTTTAAAACGAGAAAAAGACCTTAAACACGGACTGGATTTGACTTGTACCTTGTCAATTTTTGTTCCAAAACCTTTCACTCCGTTCCAATTCTGTCCTCAAATGGATTTGGACGAAGTAATGGAACATATTTATTACTTAAAAGAAAAAACAAAGCACATCAAAGGGCTAAAATTAAACTATCACGAGCGTTTTGTTTCTCAAATTGAAGCTGTTTTAACTCGTGGCGACGATAGTCTTTGCGATTACATTGAAAAACTATATAAAAAAGGTTGCTACTTAGATGCTTGGGGAGAAAATTTCAGTAAAGAAACTTGGTCTGAAACAGCAGAAGAATGTGGCATTGATATTAAAAATTTAGCAATGAAAGAATTTCCTAGAGATAAAGAATTACCTTGGGACTTTATAGATGTAGGTATTAATAAACAATGGCTTGTTGACGAATATAACAAAGCTTTTGAGCAAACTAATTCAACAGAAATTCAACCTACCTGTGAACACAAATGCGTTCAATGTGGAGTTTGCCCAAATTTAGGTGTACATAAAGTTTTAGATAAAAAATTCGTTGCAAAAAATTACATAAAACCAGAGCAAATACACTATGACCCAAGAACTGCACCAACAATTACAACTTACAAATACCGATTAAAGGTTACAAAATTAGGTATTTTGAGATATTTTTCTCATCTTGATTGGCAAAATACTTTCTTAAAATCAATATTACGTTCTGGGCTTAACGTAGCATTTACTCAAGGTTTTAACCCAACACCAAAAGTTTCTATGGGTATTGCCTTACCTTTATTTTTAGAAAGTAATGCAGAACTTGTTGACGTGGATCTGTTAGACAACATTTCTTGCGAAGAATTTAAAGATACACTTGAAAAAACTCTTCCTGAAGGTTGCAAAATCGTAAGCATTAGACCACTTGAAGTTGGAGAAAAAGCCATTGACCACACTGCTCAATGGGCTGAATATCAAGTTTCACTTATCAAAAAAGATGATTGTAATTTAGAAAAGTTTATGTTAAATTGTAATCAAGTTTTATCTTCTGACGAAATTTTATTGACGAAGAAAAACAAAAAAGGTTTACTAAAAACTTCAAATATAAAACCGTCAATTCAATCTTATAGGTTTGAAAATGACAATTTGTACATCGTATTGAAAGCAGGTCAAGGTAGTGAAATACCCGCCGTTAGAGCTGATGACCTTATGAATTTAATATCCGAAGGTACAGTGTTTGACATTAAGCGCCTAAGATTTTTCGACGAAAGCTTGATGGAGTTATAAAAAGAAAAGGAATTTTAAATGAAAGACAAAAAGAATTTTGCACAAAAAGAACAAAACTCTGCAAAAAAAATTGTTATTGCTGAACGTGATAATATAGGTGCTTTAATGGAAGGCGACAAAGTTTTAGACCTATACATCAATCGTGGAGAAGTTTTATTAGGTGATGTTTACTTGGCAACCGTACAAAACATCTTACCAAGTATTGATGCAGCTTTCGTTGATGTTGGCGTTGACAAAATGGGCTTCTTACACGCTCAAGACATTATGGGTAAAGGTGCTTTAAAAGATAAATTGTCACCTAATCAAAAACTTGTAGTTCAAGTAGTAAAAGAGCCAACTGGACATAAAGGTCCTAGAGTTACAACTGAAATCAGCCTTCCTGGTAGATTTTTAGTATTAATGCCATCGGAACCTGGTATCAACGTAAGCCGTAAAATTGAATCATCAAAAGAACGTGCAAGATTGAAATCTATCGTTAGCCTATTAAAACCCGTAGGCGTTGGCGTTATTATAAGAACAGAAGCGGAAGGACAATCAGAAGCAGACATTCAAGAGGATTTAGAAATTCTTTTAGAAAAATGGAATAATATTGTTACTGCAGCAGAATCTTTAACTCCTCCAAGCTTGATTTATCGTGACCAAGACTTGTTATATAGAGTTATTCGTGAAGCTTGCTCAGAAGATGTAAATGAAATTATTGTCGATACTGCATTTGCCTTAAACAGAGTTCAAACTCTTCTTCAAAACTGGCACATGAACAAAAATATAAACGTTACATTATACAAGGGCAATGAACCGTTATTAATTGCAACTAATGTCCACAAAGAAATTAAGGCTGCATTAAATATGAAAGTTAATATGCCATCAGGCGGTTACTTATTCATTCAACAAACTGAAGCTCTTACAGTTATCGACGTAAACTCTGGTAAATTTGTAAGCTCTGCAACTCAAGACGAAACAATCTTAAAAACAAATATTGAAGCAGTACACGAAATCGCACGTCAATTACGTTTACGTAATATCGGTGGTATGATTATCATTGACTTCATTGATATGACTTCTCGTGTAGATAAATTGGCAATTATGGAAGAATTAGAACTTGCAATCGAAGACGACAAGGCAAAACCTCAAGTTGGTCAACTTTCTGACTTAGGACTTGTTGAAATGACTCGCCACAGACAAGGTCAAGCAATCTCAGAAGTATTCGCTAAAAAATGTCCACATTGTCACGGCGAAGGTTTCATTGTTGAAGATTTCAAATTTGCATCACCTACCGCAGAAGGTGAATACAGAGCAAAAGCTGCAAAAATGAAACTTCCAATCAGCGGTTTCAAGAAAAATAATAACAATAAAAAACAAAACAATAATAACAACAATGCACCTCAACAAGAACAAGTAATGGAACAATCAGCACCGCTAGAAACAACTGAAAATCCATCAGTAGAGGCTGAAGTTGAAACTAAAAAACGTGAAAACAAAAAAACAAATAATAGAAATAACAAACGTAATTTTAACAAAAAACAACTTAATGAAAATTCTGAAGTAAAAACTGCACAAACAATGATTACTGCGGAAGATGAAATTAAGCCTGTAATCGAGGAACCTACACCAGTTCAGGAAACTCCAGCAGAAGTTGTCGAAGTACAAGCTGAAACTAATGCAGAGGAAAAACCTAAAAGAACAAGAAGACCTAACAGAGGTGGGGCAAAAACAAAACGTCAAACTCGTTCTAAAAAAACAAGTGAGGAAAAAGTTGAAGAAGAATAATATTAAAAATTTGATATTATCAATTGCTTGTATTTTAACTATTCAAATGGTTGCAATTTCAGCACCAACAAGCCAAATTCCAGTTTCAGCATCTTATGATGATATGATAAATGTTGCAAAAGAACAAGTGTCAACATCTCCTGCTTCTGGAGATATACAAGTTCAAGCAAAGGCTCAAGAAGAGCCTCTTGCTCCTCGAGGAGATTTAGCTTATTCAAATACAATGCCAGAAGTTGCAAATACAACAGCAATTCAACCTCAAGTACAGCCACAAACAAAACCTAAAAGAAGTTTTGCGAGTATGGTTTTCAAATTCATTCTAGCAATGATTTGGGTTGTGATTTCTTCTATTGTTATTTTTATAATATTGATATCTTACAAAAGATTAGTTCTAAAAGGAAAACCTGTTAGACCAACTTATGAAACGACAGAACAATCTTTAGATACACCTAAAAATTTTAAAGAAGCAATCAAATTATTTTTAGACAAAACTAAATGGTAAAATGCAATAATTGAATTACAAAACCTGATATTATTGAAGTTACTAGTAAAATAGAAATTATACGCAATGAGTCTTTTATAGACTCATTGTTTTTAAATAAAATTAAAAGTCCTAAACCTGCATTTGTTGATAGTCCTGAAATTAGTGCACCAAAAGATAAAGCTGATTTAATGTATAACATTACAACCAATACAGATATTGCACAATTTGGAATTAAACCGACAAATGATGCAATTATTACTTGTAAATATTTATTTGTAGTAAATAAGGCTGTAATTCCACCTGATGCCATAGTTAGAGAATAACCTAAAACACAATTTATCAACAGAATAAATAAAAAGATGTTGAAAGTATGTTTTAGTGGGTGAATTAACAAATTTTGAATATGTGATTGGATTTTATTATGACAACAACCTGTTTCATTAATTTCAATCTTTTCTGGAGCTTTTTTTAATTCAGGTTTTACAATCATATCAATAAAATGACCAACAACAATTGCAATACAAACCTTTATCGCAATTACTGGTAAAATTACAGGAAATTTGTCTGGATACATCAGCAAGACAGGTATTGCCTCATCACTTGTTGCCAAATATACAGCTATTAGAGTTCCGAGAGTAATAAACCTTTCAACATAAAGCATTGTCGCAATTACAGAAAATCCACATTGAGGTATTGATGCAAGTAATGCACCTATTATTGCGCCATATTTAGCAGAATATCTTGAAAAATGTTCAATTCTTTCGGAAAAATAATTTTCAAATATTTCAATAAAGATAAATATTACAAATAAAAAAGGTATTAAAATAAGACTTTCTGCCATTGGTTCTAAAAAAACATTTGGCAAATGCAAGTATTTTAAACCATTTTCAATTAGTTCCACACTTGATTCATTAAAACTTGTTATACTATTTAAAACTTCTATCAACATTCCATAAAAATTATATCACTAAAACCTATTGCAATATAAAATTTTAACAATTATAATAAAGCCATGAAGTTTGCAAAACACATATTTTTTATATTATTATCAATTGTTTGTTTCTCGCAAACGGTTTTGGCAAGCGACTTTTCGGATAAAGTTATTTCTAATACAACATCAGAAATAGCTCACTCTCAAACTGTTTTTGATACAGAAAAAGAATCACATGCTTTTATTGTTGCAAACTCTACTAGCGAATTATCTCAAATTTCACAACGAAAAAAGGTTGATTTCGGTAGTTCAAACTTTTTCACAGCAAACAATATTTTCTATATAAATGAACCTAAAAATAGAATATTAGGTTCTAATTTCGGCGAAGAAATAGCAATAAAACACATATTTTTAAGCGAATATTCGCCCCATGCTCCTTAAATTTGTAGACTAAAATAACACAATTTATCGACAAAGATTATATCTTTGCCCGCTTTTGGTATTACAAAATTTAAGGAGAAGAAACATGACAGAACAACAAAATAATAATACACAACATCATTACAACGAATCACATGGTACAGGCGTTATCAGTTCAATGATATTCCTTATTCTCATTGGGGTTGCAATGTTTTTCATTGCAAAATTTATGGGAATGTAATTTAATAAACAGACTTTCTTAAATCAACATTTGGCGGTTTTTGCAATGCAAAAACCGCTTTATTTTATACAAAATTTTCTCTAAAAAGGGTTTAAATCTAAATAAAAATATTGTACAATATAAATATGGTTAAATCTGCA
The DNA here is from genome assembly GCA_937895785.1 of uncultured Candidatus Melainabacteria bacterium. GTDB lineage: Bacteria > Cyanobacteriota > Vampirovibrionia > Gastranaerophilales > Gastranaerophilaceae > UBA6984. The sequence goes on from CALBKW010000023.1 coordinate 29,967, forward strand.
TCAAAAAAGCTTGGATATCACTATTGTTCTGTTGATACATTCATGCAAATTATAGAAAATAAAACTCTTTGGTTATCACATTCTCGCACGATGAATGATAAATTGGAATGCGTTTATATTTTAGAGATATTAAGACAAGTTATTGAAGATGTAAACTATCAAGATAATTCTAAAAAAAGTATTTTAGATGAAATTGAAAAATCTTGCAAAAATAATGTTGATTATCCATACATCATAAGCCTTTCTAAAAACAAGGATTTGTTAAGCCAATGGAGAGCATACGGCGACAACGGCAAAGGTGTAGCTATAGGTTTAGACTTGTCTAAAATTCCTCATAAGGATTTACTTGGAAACGGCGATACAGATTCAAATATTATTATTGATGAGGTTTGCTATAAAACAAAAACTATCTATTCGATATTAAAGAAAATGTTAGAAACAATACCATACCTAACAGACAAATATATTGAACGAAAACCGATTGTTGAATACATTTGTCAATTTATCAAAATATTATCAGCATTCACTAAAAATAGCACTTTTTCAGAGGAAAAAGAATACAGAATTTGCTATTTTCCCTGTTACAGATATCTATTAAAGAACTTATATAAGGAAAATGTTGAAATAGAACAACATTTAGACTTAAAATTCAGAACTAAAAACTCTGAAATCATATCATACTTTGAATATAATTTTAACGATGATGTTGTTTCAGAAATTGTTTTAGGACCAACAACAAGAGTTAATAAAAATCAACTTACACTGTTTTTAAGCCAATATTTGCCAAAAATAAAAATAAAAAATAAAATAATTGATTCTAAAATACCTTTAACATATTAAAAAAAAAGAGGCGCAGCCGAAACGGCTGCGCCTTACAACATACAAATTATATTTTTATAAGAATAAATTTACTATCTTTAATCCCCAAAACTTTGTGTTGAGTATCCTTTTTAAACATAAGCATTTCGCCTTTTTTGACATTAAATTTTTGCGCATCAAAATGTAGTTCGATTTCCCCGTCTAAAACATATACAGCAGCATCCTCTTTTGAGGTATGAGTATCTATAAGTCCTTCTTTTTCAATAGCAACTAAAGTTAAACTACTATCTCCGTTTTCCATCATGACTCTTTTATTAAACTTTTTACCGTCTAAATGAATATTTTTTTCTACAGAAAATGGATTGTAAAACATATTTTATCTCCTTATTTTTATTACACATGGACATTAAACATCAGAGATAAAAGTTAGACATCAGCCAGTAAAGCATCTGTCAGGATAAGAAATTACTAAAAAAGCAAAATAAAAAGTCTCACATATTTGCAAGACTTAAAAAAAATATACATTTACCCCACACCATTAATAACATGAACAATATTTTAAGTCAAACAGACTTAGCCTAATTGGACAATCAATGTAAATATTTTGTTACATACTAGCAATTAATATTTTCTCAGTAGTTTGTATGATTGTGATTAAATTGTTCGTATTATAATTGTAAATGTATTGTATAAGTAAGTAGTGAGGTACAAAATGTCAATTGATGACGCATTAGTTATGATTTTAGCAGGCGGTGAAGGTAAAAGACTTTATCCGTTAACAAAGGATCGTGCAAAACCAGCAGTTCCATTCGGAGGTCGTTATAGAATTATCGACTTTGTTTTGAACAATTTTATCAACTCTGGTTTTTACAAAATTAAAGTTTTAACACAATACAAATCTGACTCACTAAACCAACATATTTCTCGTGGTTATGCATTGTCACCATTCTTAGACCAATATGTAGATTTAGTTCCAGCTCAAATGAGAACTGGTAGTGATTGGTATAGAGGAACAGCAGATGCTGTATTCCAAAACGTTTTACACATCGTTGACGCAGATCCTACTTATGTTTGTGTATTTGGCGGTGACCACATTTACAAAATGGATGTTTCACAAATGTTAGACTTCCACAAACAAAGAAATGCCGCATTAACTATTGCAGCTATTCCTATTCCAATTGAAGAAGCTTCTGAATTTGGTATTATGGAAGTTGATGATAATTGGAAATTAACAAACTTTGTAGAAAAACCAAAAACAAAACCAAAATCAATTCCAGGAAACCCTAATATGTGCTTAGCTTCAATGGGTAATTACATTTTTGGTAAAGACATCTTGTTAGATGCTTTGTATAGAGATAACAAAATTGAAGACTCTAGTCATGACTTTGGTAAAAACGTAATCCCAATGATGTTAAACGAAGGTCAACCAGTTTACGTTTATAACTTTAAAGAAAACTCATTCCCAGGAATGTCTGATGCTGAACGTGGCTACTGGAAAGATGTTGGAAACGTTGATGCATACTGGCAAGCTAACATGGATTTATTAGATTCATGCCCAGAATTAAACTTATACGCTAAAGAATGGCCATTAAGAACATTCAACTACAATTACCCACCAGCTAAATTTATTTGGCAAGAAGGTGACAGAGTTGGTATGGCAACAAACTCAATGGTTTCTGAAGGCTGTATCATTTCTGGTGGTGGCTTATCAAGATGTG
>CALBKW010000024.1 GCA_937895785.1 uncultured Candidatus Melainabacteria bacterium
TATAGGGCTTTATATGCTCCGTTTTCTATAGCCATTAATTCATCGTGAGTTCCAAGTTCTACCAATTCACCTTCATTAATAACTGCAATTCTATCAGCGTTTTTAATGGTTGATAATCTATGTGCAATGATAAATACTGTTCTGTTTTGCATTAAGTTATCGATAGCTTTTTGAACTAGAGCTTCTGATTCATTATCCAATGCACTTGTAGCTTCGTCTAAAATTACTATAGGAGCTTTTCTAATCATCGCTCTTGCTATTGCAACACGTTGACGTTGACCTCCAGAAAGTGTTAGACCTCTTTCGCCTAACATTGTTTCCAATCCATTAGGAAGCTCTGATATTACGTCTTGCAAGTGAGCATACTCAATAGCGTTGTTTAAGTCTTCTTCTGTTGCATCATTGTTGCCCATTAAGATATTTTCTTTAATTGTGCCTGAATACAAGAAGTTATCTTGAAATACCATTGAAATATTTTTTCTCAAAGAGTCAAGAGTGAAGTTTCTAATATCAACATCATCAAACTTAATTGCGCCTGATTTAATGTCATAAAATCTTGGCAATAAGTTTACGATAGTCGATTTACCTCCGCCAGAGTTGCCAACAATAGCAAGAGTTTCATTCTTATTAACTGTTAAATTTAAATTTTTAATAACAGGAATATCTTTAACATATTCAAATTCAACATTCTCAAATTTGATATCTCTTTCTAATGACTTCATTTCAATAGCATTTGGTGCATCAACAATTTCTGGACTGATATCAAATAACTCAAATACACGTCCCATTGCAACAAAGATGTTTTGTAGGTTTGTTAATGTATTGCCTAAAGTTTTAACAGGTTTATATAATAGCAACAATGACGTTACGAATGATGCGAAAGAACCTGCTGTCATAATACCAGTGTTAATCAAGTGTGTACCATAAGCTAAAACTAACGCGATACCAACAGATGCGATTAAATACATAATTGGTGACATCCAGCCAGCACGTTTAGTCAATGACATATTTACGTTAAAAGAGTTCCAAATTTGTGTGATGAAATCTTTTTCTTGACGTTCTTGTAAACCATAAGCTGCCATAACTTTGTTGCCGCTATATGTTTCGTTGATGTTAGTTGTGATATTTCCGCCAATTACCATGTTTTTGTTAGATGCAGATTTGATTCTTTTTCTAATCAAAGCAACTGGTAAGAATGCAACATTTAAAACTAGTACCCCAACAATTGCTAATCTCCAAGAACTGTAAAGCATTACCGCAATTAGACCAAGTGCGCCAAACAAGCTGGTTGTAATTGTTTTTATTTGGTCAACAATACCAGCAGAAGCAGTTTGAGGGTCGTTCATATATCTTTGAATAATTACACCTGATGAGTTTTCATCAAAGAATTGAGGGTGCATATAAATTAATTTGTGGAACAAGTCAATTTTTACGTCATTTGTAATATGTTGGCTTGTCCAAGTTGATAAATATTCGTTTAAGTATCTTAATAGACCTTGTACGGCTGCAAATGCAACAACTAAAAATGGAATTAAGAATGCAAACAACTGCCAAGTTAATGTGTATTCGTGGTTAAATACGTGGAACACCCAATCTTGTTTACCCACAACATAATCCATAAAAGGTTTTAATGCAAAAGCTGTAACGCCATCAAGTAATCCCAATGGAATTGCAACCATAAATGTTAATAATATTCTAAACCAATAAGGTCTGATGTATGGCCAAATACGAGATAATAGCCAACCATATTTAAAAGAGTTTTTTGCTTGTGTTGAATCTAATTTCATAATATATCTTTCCATTTTATTTATAACTATAAGTACATTATACAATAAACGAAAATAAATATATAATTGTTGAATAGATATTGAGTTTTACTATATTATCAATTTATTTAAAATCCTATATGCAACATTTTAAAATTTTTTGTTATCTTTATATTTTTTAAAGTTTTTAACTATGCTTGCAAAAAATTCCAACTCTTCTTCGTTAGAACTATATATAAATTTTTCGAGTTCTAATCTGTTCTTGTTAACTAGAGGAATAGTATTTATTTTAAATTCGGAAATATCAATTTTTAAATAATCTATTATTTTAAAGAATGTTGTCAAAGAAGGTAAGTTTGTGTAGTTTTCAATCTTGCTGATTTGTTTTTCACCAATGCCGATTTTTTGTGCCAATTCTGTTTGAGTCAGCCCAGCTTTTTTGCGAAATTCTTTAATCTTATCTGCAATAAACTTTTTATCGACCATCATTTATGCTCACCTCTCGGTTAATTAACAATAAGATAGCCCATAAGGTCTTTATTTTAAACCACCTATTAGGTAATTTTTATAATAAAGGACTTAATGCACGTACAAATTGTTACAAGGTTTTAATACTTTAATTTGTGTCTAAAAACTAGTTTTTATCTACATTCTACGAAAATAGTAATATTTTTATTGACATATCTAATGTAAAGTAGAATAATGTAAATATAGATAAGCGTTGTCGTCGCTTAGGGGAGCATATAATATGGTAGATTTAACAGAACGAGAGCTAGATGTTTTGAAATTAGTTACTCTTGGATTAACTAATAAGGAAATCGCAAAGGAATTAACAGTTACAACTCACACAATAAAGGCTCATGTTAGTTCTATTTACGAGAAACTTTCTGTAAACAACCGCTTACAAGCTGCAGTATATGCACTTGTTCACGAATTAGTTGTTATTCAAAATTAAAAACAAGGTTATAAGTTAGGATTAAATCTTAATTTTGCACTTAGCTACTTAGTCGAAGTAGTTAATTTTCATTGCGCTACGTACGTTGTGCAATGTTTGTTCTGCAACTTTTTTAGCTTCTGCAGTGCCTTGTTTTAAAATTTCGTATACATCGGAAGTTTTTGTTTCCCATTCTTTTCTACGATTTCTAATTGGTTCAAGTTCTTGTTGAATAACGTTATTTAATAATTTTTTAACCTTAACATCACCTAAACCACCTTTTTGGTAATGGGCTTTTAGTTCATCAATGTTGTTGTATTCAGGTAAAAATTCTTTAAAATGTTCATCTTTACAGAATGCATCAAGATATATAAATACAGGATTATTTTCTGTTTCACCAGGGTCTTCCACACGTAAGTGGTTTGGATCTGTGAACATAGACATAATTTTCTTTTTAATTTCTTCAGGTTCATCTGATAAATAGATACAGTTGCCCAAAGACTTACTCATTTTGGCTTTTCCGTCTAAACCTGGAAGGCGTAAGCAAGCGCTATTTCTTGGTAACATAATGTTAGGTTCAACAAGAGTTTCACCATATAAAGTATTAAATTTGTGTACAATTTCTCTGCATTGTTCAAGCATTGGTTTTTGATCTTCACCCGCAGGTACTGTTGTTGCTCCAAAAGCTGTAATATCAGCAGCTTGGCTAATTGGATATGCAAGAAAACCAACTGGAATATTATTTTCAAAATTTCTCATTTTAATTTCAGATTTTACAGTCGGATTTCTTTGTGCTCTAGCTACAGTTACAAGATTCATATAGTAAAAAGTCAATTCAGTAAGTTCTGGAATCATTGATTGAATAAGTATGGTAGATTTTGTTGGGTCTATTCCGCAAGCTAAGTAATCCAAAGCAACTTCAATGATATTGTCACGAACCTTTTGTGGATTTTCTGCATTATCTGTTAAAGCTTGAGCATCAGCAATCATAATATAAATTTTGTCAAAACCACCCTCGTTTTGAAGTGTTACACGTTCTCTTAATGAACCTACATAATGACCTATGTGTAACTTTCCAGTTGGTCTATCGCCTGTTAAAATAACTTTTCCCATTTATATTACCTTGCCTTTCAATGATTTAATTATGTAATAGATATTGATTAATTGTCAATGAAAAAATTTTATTGTAATCTTTTATATGTGAATGGAGTTAAGTAAAAATGTTAAATCAATTTTCAAGAACAGAATTATTATTAGGTAAAGAAGCACTAGAAAAGCTTGCAAAATCAAGAGTTATTGTATTTGGAATTGGCGGAGTTGGTGCTTATGCCGTCGAAGCCCTAGTGAGAAGTGGTTTAGGTACAATTGATATCGTAGATGATGACAAAGTTTGTATTACAAACTTGAATAGACAACTTTATGCTACTCGTTCAAGTGTTGGTAAATACAAAGTTGAAGTGGCTAAAGAACGAATTTTAGATATAAATCCAAATTGTATTGTAAATACACATCAAACTTTTTATACGCCAAAAACAGAAAATGAATTTGATTTTAGCCAATATGATTATGTAATTGATGCTATTGACACCGTTGTTGGTAAATTGTCATTAATAGAAAAAGCAAAAGCCATTGGAACTCCAATTATTTGCGCAATGGGAGCTGGGAACAAACTAGATCCAACTAGATTTGAAGTTACTGATATTTCAAAAACTTCAGTTTGTCCATTGGCAAAAGTTATACGAACAGAATTGAAAAAACGTAGAATTAAAGGAGTAAAAGTTGTTTATTCAAAAGAACAACCAATAAAACCGAAAGAGGATATGTCAATAAGCTGTAAAAATCATTGTGTATGCCCTCCTGGAACAAGAAAATGTACGGTAAAACATCAAATTCCAGGAAGTACCGCTTTTGTTCCTCCTGTTGTAGGTATGATTATTGCAGGTGAAGTTATAAAAGACTTGATAAAAGAAAATTAAAATTTATAGGACATGTAAGGCGGTCGGCTAGAAAAGCCGACCGCCTTACTTTTTTATTAACCTTTGTAAATATTGGGCTGAAATTAAGCAATAATCATGTTTGAGCAAACTTAATTGGTGCATAAAGTAGTGTGGAATTAAAATGAATATTCAATCAATAAATACTGTATCAAGAACATTTGCACCAAAGGTTAACAAACAAGTTAAACAACAACCAAAAATGGTAGCAGGTTTAGCTAATGATACTTTTCAAAGAAGTTGTGAAGTTACAAATCCAATAAAAACTTATAATGCTCCTGCACCGTCATTTACTGGAGCATTTGGAACTTGGACTTATAGAAGATTGCCATCTTCAACTCAAGCCGTAATTGATAAAGCTTATAATAATATGAAACAAAAGTATGGTGATAATGTTGAAACAATTACTTTTGAAGAAGATGAGTTTTCACCAAAAAATGAGTATTGTTTAAAAGCGACTCTAAAGGGTGATGAATCTCATAGTGAATTTTATGATGCTAATGCAAATAAATTAGGCGAAGAAGATGTTACAATGTATTCAAAAAAAGGTAACGTTTATAAAATTGTTAAAAATGTTGATTATAGAAACAATACAACTACGAAAGTTCGTTCAGAAGTAGATAACACTGGTAGAATGGTAGTTACTGATGAAGTTAGAATTATTAGAGATAAAGATAATAAAGTTATAAGAAAAGAAATGATGACACATTCTCCTGTTACAGGGGCTTATGACCAAAAATATGTTTATCCAAACGGTACGGAAAAAGTTATTTCAAAAGCTCGTAGAATAAAAGAAAATGGCAAAGAAATTATCCAAAAAGATATGGAATCTCTTGACGGTACAAGAACTCAATACAAACTTGAACAAGATAACAAAGGGAATAAATCATTAAAATATAAAATTACAGATAAAAATGGTAATGTTTTGATGAATTTGAACAAAACGATGCAAAGATTGTCTGAAAATAAAGTTCGTTCTACAAACGGTGACAAATCTTATGATGTAACTTTTGAAAAAGATAAAATTACAATAGAAGAAAAGGGCAAAGAACCAACAGAAATTAGAATTTCAAATGGTTCAATGTTTTCAAAAGGTTTGAAAATTGAAGGTAACAGAAATGAAATGCTTGAATTGATGCAAAAGTTACCTGCAGAGCAATTGATGGCGTTAGGTGATACAGTAAAAACTTTAAATGGTTTAAGCAAAGATGAATGTATGATGTATCCTACAAAAGGACAAATAGATACAATCAATGACGTTTTCTCTATTTTACACGAAACAGGTCATGCTATAGATTATAGACATTCAAATATGATGATGGGAAATGTCGCTGATATTGGCAATGATTTTAACTTGAGAAGAATTTATACTCAAGAAAGGGAAACTTTTGATGCGGCTTACCCGAATGCACAAAGAAACCATGTCGGATATTTTATAAAACAAGCAAACCATTATGACGGCAAATGGGGCGGATTAAGCGAAGTTATTGCCGAAACAAATGCGCTAAGAGATTCTTATACAACAGAAATGTCATTAGCTCCAAGAGTTCAATATTTGCAACAACATTATCCTCGTACAATTGCATATATTAACGGAAGATTAGAAAATTATAAAGGCTAACTTAGACCTTTATAATTATACAATTCAATAAAAAAAAGACCTATTTCTAGGTCTTTTAAAGTGGTGCCGCGTCTCGGAATCGAACCAAGGACACAGGGATTTTCAGTCCCTTGCTCTACCAACTGAGCTAACGCGGCTTAAATGCTTTGCTATTGGTTCTTAGACTTTTTCGATTTTACATTTTTAAATCATTTGTGTAATTTTTGTGTAATGACCGATTTGTCTAACGTAGTATTAAATTACCATAGTCCGTCTAAAATGTCAATAGCTTTATTTTATTGATTTCAACCAATGCTTGTTGACGTTCTGCGTCTGTGATGTCACTTACTTTAGTCTTGCCTGTTTTGTAAGAAACGTACGTGTTTAAGATGTTAGTTTGCTCTTGTTCTTCTTTAAGCAATCCTTTTTTCTTGTAAAAATCAGAGTTTTCTTTTAAGAAGTCTTTGAAGGATTGTTTTGCAGATTTATTTTTGGTGCTACTAGGTTCTTCTAAGTTGAAGAATTTTCCTTGTCTATCGCTCTCTGAAGTGTTCCATTCAGATACCAATTCATCTTTACTGTTTCTATTTGTGCGTTTTCCCAATACTCTGACGGAATGTTCTTTATTGTTTCTAATTCCTCTTTTGTGTAAAACTTCTCTAGTTTCTGGCAGATTTCTAGTATTTTCTTGTCGTTCCACTCCTTGCTTAGTTCCATTTCTAGTTTGGATTTTTCTCTCCAATATGTCATTTTCAAGTTCCTTTCTACTGTTAATTAGATTTTCTTTAAATGTATGATACGACTCTTTCATCTTTGTAGCCATACCATTGCATATTTCTTCTTCTGGGTGCATTTTATATTTTTTATAAAATGATTTTCGTACATCTTCAATTTCTTCTACGGTCTTTGCGTTAATATGAGGTAAAACTTCGTCAATAAATTTTAAACCTTTAGTATCACCCTTTTCTTCAAATATTTTTCTAGCTTCATTTAAAGCAATTTTTCTTTCTTCTGGAGTGTTCTTAATAAGTTTTTTTACAGCTCTATATTGCCAAGCTCTTTCAGAAGCGCTAAAACCATCTTTATCTACAATTGTACCATCTTTATCAATGGTTGCAATATTATCTTGGTGTTCAGTATTATATTTTTTAACAATTTTTTCTTTAAATGTACTATCTTCGTGTAGTGCTTTATGAGTATTTTCGTGAACATAACCTCCAACCAAATTTACCAACATAAGGAGGTATTTATGACAAACGACTTAACACTAGAACAATTGCAAGACTTAAAGTTTAAATTAAACGCAGTTCTTGGAGAACTCAAAAAAGAAATTCAAGAAATTGACAACGAAATCAATAACAGAGAAAAGGTCGGATAACCCAGACCTTTAATTTTTTGGTATATTTTCAAAGCTGTCAGATATGTCTTGTCCTTTATCATTTTTTGTAGATATTCTATAATCACTTACAATAACATATTTTGCATTATATTCGTTTAATTTAGATAAAACTTTACTCAAACAACGTTCTTCAAAACCTGCTGCAACCCTAGAAAAAGACCAAGTAGGTCTTGTTTCAAGAAAAAGTTTATACCCAAATGCAACATTTAAAAATTCAGCACTTTTATATCTTGCCTTATAAAACCTTCCACATTTTATAAAATGCATATATGTTGGATAATTCTTTTTAAGATAATCATAAGTAATACGTTCTGTCGAACCTTTTTTAAGATTATCTATTTCAGCTTTTAATTCATTAATTTCTTCTTGTAGTGAAGTATTTACAATTAAAATTTCTTCTTTGTAAGAAAACAATTTTTTATATTTTTTTACCAAATCATTATAAGCTGTTGCTAAGCCTTTTATTAAACTATTAAAATTAGACACAAAAGAATTATAAGATTTTGTAAATTCAGATATTTTAAATTCAGAGTCTTCTTTGACTTCAACTTTTGTTTCGACTTCTTCTGGCAAATCGACAGTTTCACACGAGTAAAAAATATCATCTCTAGTTTTATCGTTTAATCTTAAAACATATTCTTGAAAATCATTCTCTTCCCATTGGTTGCTCATTAAAATCTCACTTTCGGAACTTATATATTATAAATAAACGTTACACTCGAGATTGGCAAGACTTCTTTCTATGCTTGAGGACCAATCAACAATGTTACGTTTCTACCTTCCATTTGAGGTTTCTTTTCAATTGTCATTGGTTCGTCTTTCAAGTCTTCAACGAATCTGTTTGCTAAGTCAAATGCAAGTTTTGAGTGTTGCATCTCTCTACCTCTCAACATTACAATAACTTTTACCTTATTGCCTTGTGAGATGAATTTTTTAATATTATTAATCCTTACTTGATAGTCATGTACATCAATCTTGTATCTAATCTTAATTTCTTTAACATCTACAGTATGTTGTTTTTTCTTAGCTTCTTTAGCACGTTTTTCAATTTCGTACTTGTATTTGCCATAGTTTAAGATTTTCGCAACAGGCGGATTTTGGTTAGGATTTATTAATACCAAATCTAAATCTGCATCTTCTGCCATTTGTAACGCTTCTGATGTTTTTACAACACCATGATTAGCTCCGTCTTCGCCAATTAAACGTAATTCTGGAACTCTAATGCGTTCATTCATTATAACTTTATCTTTACTGTCTCTTTTTTGACCGTATCTATTATCTTCGCCTGCTATGACTATGTCTCCTTTTTTTATATTCTACTTGTTTATAATAACACAATATTTTTAAATTCTATAAAAATTTTGTCTTCTAATCTTTACATAAGTTAAAAAAGTACTTGCAAAAATAAATTAATTATAGTATATTATTACCATAATAATATAAAGCTCTCTCTTCTTATTTAAACGGACAGACCTTATTCATAAGGTCTTTTTTTTGCGCTTTTTTCTTAATTCAACTTAACTTTGAGTTATATAGTGTTTTTATTCATGGTATTTTTTATTTATGGATAAATTTTTATTTATGAGCCGAAATATATTTGATAAATATAGAAATGGTTTAGCCGTTTTACTGCTTTGTCTTTCATTTATTGGATTTGTGTATGTAGCAACTAAAAACTTTGACAGTTTGAAAGTTTCTTATTTTAACGGAATTTACGATGATATTATCGTAAATATTGAAAGCTCTAATTTAATGAATATTCCAATATCTTTATATTTAGATAATAATGAAAAATTTGCTTTTTATATAAGATTCAGAGATAACAATCCACTTAGAATTGCAAATTATTTTGCACAAACACACGAATATAAAAAGTATAGAGAGTTGTCTATTATTTATCCTATAAAATATGAATTTGATTTGAGGGATAAAATTATTACGAGCAATATCTTTATAGGTAAAAAACATTTCAATTACGGAAGCAAAGAAGTAAAAGGATTTGCGAAAAAACAAATTGAAATAAAAGGACAAAAGTATTATCAAATAATTTTACCTTCGGAAATTAGAAAACTTCAAAATTCAGAATATATAAATTATAAGGGAAATTATAATGCTGTCGCAGTAGTCTTTCTTTCATTGTTTTATTCAATTGGATTGTATTTAATACCTTGGATTTTATTTATTTCTGCCATATTTTTATTTAAGTTCGAACGATTGAAAATTCCAACGGGGCTTGTTTTGACAGGCATTAGTTTATTGGCAATTTTTTTGAGATTTAATTTGTTCACCGAATATCCAATGTGGTGGGATGAATGCTATACTGCAACAATAACTGGGGATGTGTCTAATAGTTTTGATATGCTATTTACAGATCCTGGAAATCCCCCATTTTTTGCATTAATTTCAAGATTCTGGCAATCTTTTGTACCTAATACAATAGCGTGGTTAAGGTTATTACCATTGATTTTTAGTGTTGGTGCAATCTTGTCTTTGTATTTTCTTTTAAAAACAAAAGTTAATAACAAAACAGCATTGTTAGCATCTTTTATGTTAAGTATTTCAATTTTCCATATAAATTATGCTCAAGATTATAGAGCTTTCTCGCTTTCAAGTATGTTAGCTCCGTTGGTCGTTTATTTCATGTTTAAAATGTTGGAAAAAATGAGTTTTCTAAATACATTTTTATTTATATTATTTTCAAGCATGATATTTAACAACCACTTGTATGGAACGATTTTGATAATTGTTAATTTTATATATGGTTTATGGTACATATTGATAAGATATGGTAACAAAATAAAACCTATTTTGATTTTTATTTGTGCACATATCCTAATTGGTATAACATTTTTGCCATATTTCTTTAAAACATTTTTAAATAGAGCAATTCTTGATTCTACATTTAACGTATGGTTGCAGGATATGTGTTTGAGTGTCTTTTTAAGAGCTTTAAGGGCAATGTTTGGTAATTGGCAGATTGCGCTTGCTATTTTAATTCTGTCAGTAATTTTTATATTGTTTTCGTACTATTGGAAAGACAAATTGTTTTTGCAAATACCAGAAAAACAACGTGAATTTATATTCTATTTGATTTAT
>CALBKW010000025.1 GCA_937895785.1 uncultured Candidatus Melainabacteria bacterium
CATTGGGGTATTTATGAATAAAATTAAGGTCAGTTACAAAATAAAACGCAATAAATGTAAATATTGCAATAAAGGTTGCGATAATTTTATCCTTTAAGTAGAATTCAAAATTTCTGTTAATTTTCATAATGTTGTCCTTTCTTTTTGTCTTAACAATATCAGTATAAATTTTAGATGCGACAAAAATGGACGTTTATTTTTAATTTATATTTTTGTTAAATTTTGACTTGTCATGTAATCAAAGAATATAATTTGTTTATGGCTTTAGAAATTAAAAAATATAATAATTTAGATGAGTTCAGTAAAGATGGTTATAATCTAGCGGAACATGTTAGGCGCAATACTGTTGGCATGCCTGAATCTTCAAAAATTGCTTATGCTAGAAATGTTTATAATGAAACTATTTTAGACAGTTATATTGTTATTGGACGAATATCAAAAGAAATACAGCAATTATTGAATTGTAGCAATTCTGAACTAAAGTTTTCTATGGATAATATGATTAAAAATAGACTTGCGCATCCAGAAGTTAGTGATGAAGATTATAGAAAAATACCTTCAATTATAAAAAATCCATCAAAGTATTATAAATCTAAAACAGGCTATGATGTAATTCTATTTAAGGCTGATGAAAAGTTTTATAAATTAGTTATAAAAACAACTAAGAATAGAAAAGAAAATTTTGTTAAATCTCTACATTTACTAAACGAAGATAGGTACCGCAAGTACTAAAAAATAGTCTTGATTATGTGGGCTTGCTCCACCACTGTCGCCTATTGGCTCGGTTGCAAGATTTACCGTATCAAGACTATCTATATACATTATAACGTATTTTGCCGATTTTACAACCCTTGATTTGTAGATTATTAACTAAAATTTAAAGAAATATATTTAGCGAAAATAATGCCAAATATTCGTTATATTGTAGTGTTTTAGAATAAATTTATAGGCATTGTTTTTTATTGCTTATAAATGCTAAATATTTTTGCATAATCATGTAATATTTGATATATTAAAGGGGCAGTACGTACTTTATCAATAAAAGGGATATGGGGTTTAACCTAACACATTAAATTATGAGTGAAATTTGTTATATAAAAGATTTATTTGAAGAGAATTTTGTAGATGAGTTTATTAATTTTTTAGAAACGACTTCATTAAATCAAATATCAGAAATGTTTTATGAGGCGAGGTATGCTGAAATTAGAGATTATTACAATAAAACAGGGAATGATTTTATATATATTCCTTTTCTTGACATGGTTATAAATTTTGATAATAACAAACTTTCCTTTGATGAATTTAAAAAATATATATTTAATTATCATTTAAAATGGTTGTTGTACAAGGTATATAAATTCTTAAAAAGAAGAAACAATAAACAATGTGTTGAGCCATTAAAAATTTTATTTGAAAAGTTTTTTTCTTACGATTTTGAAAGTTATTATAAAAAATATTTTATTGAGGAGTTTCCTGGACTTAATCCCTCTAATAAAACATGTTGCTTTTATGTAATAAGTGATATTTTTAAAGGTTTAGAAATAGTTTTATGTGATAAATATATTCAAAAAAATTTAAATAACAATATCGAACAAATTTGTCATTATGCATTTAAGAAAACCTTAAACCTACAAACTGACGATGATAAAGTAATAGAAAACCTTTTAAATCAAACAATTGTTCAATACGAACAGTCTAAGAAAAGATATAAAAAGTATTCAAATATAGAACTTGCAAAAAAATATAACTATTATAAAGAATATGTTGATATCTTAAAGAATATTGATTTTGACTTTGATGCTGAACCTGATGAAAAAGAGATATTTTTGAATAATCATGGAATTGATACGAGTGATGATTTTAACACTTTTGCAAGTTGGCGTATGAATTCAGAAGATATAAAAAAAAGAAGAACAACTTTAGCATTAGATGCATTAGAACATTACTGTGCCCCAATTAACATAAATAGAGCGACATTAAGAAAAAGAATTGAAAGAGGAAATAAAGAATTAGAGAAGAAAGAAGTAAGGGCAAAAAGTAAATTTGAAAGAGTTGATGAAAAAATAAAAGAACTGTATGAAAAAATATATGAACCTTCATATGATGAAAATGAACAAAAAATTAAGGTTAAAAACTTCTTAGAATTTGGTGAATCTTTGAGAAAAAAAGTTGAAATATAGTTCAATTTTAAACTGTTCTGTGACATTTAGAAAACGCTGAAAGTCAATAATATTCCGAAAAAATAAAACAATTTGCTTGACAAAAATTTAATCGTATGCTATAATAAAATCACAAATTAAATCTTATAATTCTCATGCAGTTATAAGATTTACATACCCCCACTCAAATTAACATTCCTGCATGAGAAGAATGTTCCGATTAGGAAATCTTGCAAAGTCTTTGTGAGGTTTATTTGAGGTGAAAATTTATAAACGAGAGCATACCTACAACTATGTCCGAGTTATAGGCTTAGTTGTGATGAAAAAATAAAGAGGAAGATAAAGATGGCAGAGCAAAACTTTGTTTTTCATATTTGTAAAAACAAAAAATGTAATAATGGTTGGAGAGATGTTGATTTAACGAACGCAAAATCAAGACCTCCAAAATGGAAATATTGTGATGAGTGTTGTGAAAGATATGGATTTGTAAATCCTCCATATCCACCTAAAAAACAATTATCAGAAAAACAAAAGGAAGTTATTGAAAAAAATAAGTTCCAAAAGCGAAAAAAAGACGAAATTCCAAACGAAACGAAAGAAGGTGATAAAGATGAATAAAAGTAATTTAGGATTCCTTTATGGCGTATTTTTGCGCCAAATGATAACCGAAAAATATAATATAACTTCAGGACAAGATGTAATTTTAGCTGATGGATTTATAGATGGCAAATATTTTGCCTTGGTAGCAAGAAACGAGTTAGGTATATTAAAAGGCATAGGAGAAATAGAATGGCAACTTATTATTTAATAATTGAGAACTGTAAAAGTGCAAACTATCTAAAATTAAATTCTTCAACAAATAATGATGGTTATATTGTATCTAATAGATTTTGTATTGAAAAATATATAAATAAATCTTTATTTAAAAAACTTTTAAAAAGAGGGCTTTATATGAGTATAGACGCAAGAGAGAATGTAAAAAATCTAGATAATCTGTTTTCATTACAAAGATTGGCTTCTTGTATTGCTGACGATATTTCTAGTAATGAAGTTCATCATATCAATAAATCGGTAACAAATAATTCAATACTAAATTTGTTGCCAATGACAAAAGCAGAACATTCATTATTAGGTAATGACTGTGACTATATTACAAAAGGAAATAAGTTGTTTAATGAACATTTTAAACAACGAGTAAATAATACTATATGCACGAATGATTCAATTATATGGGATTTTTTAGAATGTAAAATTCAAGGTAAATCAGTAAAACAATTAAGACGAAAGTTTAAAAATATATCTAAGAGTAAATTATACGAAATACAGAGTTATTTTTACTATCTAGAGGATTATATAAAATGGCTGAAAATGCTTAAAAATAAACCATCTCCAAAATTATCTGGAATTTTATCAGAATGTTGGAAAAATATAGAAAAATTTGATGAAATTAGATACGGTTGGAATGAAGAATTTACCGCAAGTTTAGAGAGTTTTATTAATTGTCAAGTTGATTTTAATATTCGGGATATGAACATGCCAGAAAACATAAATAGTTATTGATAGAGATTGTATTATTAATAAAAGGATTTATGTGTCCGTAAAATAAAAGTGTAGGAAAATTATGGTTTCAAGAAGATTAAATGGGAGTATAAAATGGCAAACAACAATATTGTAACTAACAGGGAATTAATGAATGTAAAACAAACAGCAGAATACTTGAATGTATCAGTACATACTATTTATCAATGGAAATCAGAAGGAAAGATTCCATACGTTAAACTTAATGGAAAATTATGTTTTGATAAATCAGAAATAAATTTATTTATTGAAAAATGTATGAACTGCGCAATGCAATAAGAGAGAATAATATAGAATAAGAGGTACTTGAAAATCAAATAAATGTATGTTAAAATAATGATATATAGTACCTCTTATTCAAAGGAGTAAATATGTCAATAAGAAAAAGAGAAGATACAGGTAAATATGAAGTTAGAATAAGAATGAATGGAAAGCAATATTCAAAAAGTTTTAATAACAAAAGAATTGCAGAACAACATGAAAGAAAAATAATTTCAGAAATAGAAAATGGTACATTTCAAAAAGAAAGTAAGGAAATTCTTTTTGGAAAAGCATCTGAATTGTATATGAAAAATGTTGCATATATTCATTGTAAAAAATCCTCTATAAATAGTTATGAAGGATATTTAAATAATCATATTTTACCCGCATTAGGTTCTAAAAAATTATGTGATATATCAAAAATAGATTGTGACAAATTTATTGCTGGTTTATCTAATAAAAGATGTAAAGGTGTATCAAGAACGAAAGACGGAAACCTTTTAAGGAATAAAACAAAAAAATTAAGCAATGAAACAATAAATCATATAATTGTTTTAACAAAAGCAATATTTGAATATTTTGTAGATGCAGAAATAATATTTAAAAATCCAATGAAAAGTATAAAGAAATTAAAGAGTACAACGCCAGAAAGTGCTTTTTTAACAATAGATGAATGTAATAAATTGATAAAAGTGGCAAAAGAAAATTATTCGTTACAAGATTATGTAATACTATATTTTTCAATTGTTACAGGCATGAGACAGGGTGAAGTATTAGCTTTGACATGGAAAGATGTTGATTTAAAAAATGGAGTTATCTCTATAAATAAAAGTTATTCTAAGGGTATTGTTTCAACACCCAAAACTAAAAATTCAATCCGTAATATTAAAATACCCCAAAAATTAATAAAAGTTCTAAGAGAATATAAATTGTCATCAGTTAATTCTAAATATAATTTGGTGTTTTCAAATTCAGAAGGCAATTATCTAGATTGTAGAAATTTAGTACAACGATTTTTTAAACCATGCTTAAAGAAAGCTCAATTAAAAGATATTACGTGGCATCAGCTTAGACATTCTTGTATTACAGCAATGGCAGAAGAAAATGTTTCTATTAAATACATACAAAAACAAGCTGGACATAGTTCTGAATCAACAACACTGAAAATATATACACATGCAACTCAAAATATGGAAACAAAAGCTGTAAAAGTTTTAGAAGATGCGTTTGTTTGTTAATTAGCACAAAAGAATAGTATTTTAAAATGAAGCTCCCTTATTGGGAGTTTTTTTATTTAATTATTTCTAAATTTGAACACTAATGGCACGGATTTGGCACGAAGGAAAATAATTGGATATTTTGCGCAACAAAAAAGAGGGCTTAAACCCTCTTTTTAAAAGAATTACCCTGGAGGAGATTCGAACTCATGACCTACCGCTTAGAAGGCGGTTGCTCTATCCAGCTGAGCTACCAGGGCATTTAGATTTTTTTTTGAGCTTTCACTCTGTAAAATCATTCTACCACACAAAAAAAATCTATGCAACCTAAAAATTTTTAATGTATAATTTTTATATAAATTATTAGTATTTAGAGGAATTTTTATGTTAAAAGGAAACGAAATTAGAAAACTTTATTTAGACTTTTTCAAGGACAAGCACCAACACACAATTGTTGAAAGTTCGTCACTTGTTCCTGATAATCCTACTGTATTGCTTACTACAGCAGGCATGTTACAATTTTTACCTATTTTCTTAGGCATTGTTAAATCACCTTATGATCCAGCGCGTGCAACTTCTTGTCAAAAATGTGCTCGTGCTGGTGGTAAGGATTCAGATATTGAAAATGTTGGTAGAACTCCACGCCATCACACATTCTTTGAAATGTTAGGTAATTTCTCTTTTGGCGATTACTACAAAAAAGAAATTATCCCTTGGGCATGGGATTTCGTTACAAATGTTTTGAAGTTAGACAAAGATAGACTTTGGATTACAATTTTTGAAACTGATGACGAGGCTTATGATATTTGGCGCAGTGTCGGTGTTCCAGCCGAAAGAATTAAACGCAAAGGTAAAAAGGATAACTTCTGGGGACCTCCAGGGGCATCTGGTTCTTGCGGTCCATGTTCTGAAATTCACTACGATTTAGGTGAAGAATACAAATGTGATGATCCAAATTGTGGTATTGATACTTGTGAATGTGACCGTTGGGTTGAAATTTGGAACTTGGTATTTACTGAATTGTATCAAGATGAAGAAGGCAACCAATCTCCACTTGAAAAGAAAAATGTTGACACAGGCATGGGCTTAGAACGTATTGCAATGGTTTGCCAAGGTGTTGCTTCAACATTTGAAACTGATTTACTTCGTCCAATTTTAGACAAAGTTGTTGAAATGAGTGGCGTACCTTACAAAAAATCAGACAAGACAGATATTTCTTTAAGAATTATCACAGACCATGCTCGTTGCGTAACCTTCTTAATCAACGACGGAGTAATCCCAGGAAATGAAGGTAGAAGTTATGTTTTACGTATGATTTTACGTCGTGCATTACGTCACGGTAAAATCTTAGGCATGGATTTACCATTCTTATATAAATTAGTTGATGTTGTGGTTGAAAACTACGGTGAAGCTTATCCTGATTTAATCAAGAACAAGGCTAAAATTGTTGACACTATCAAGAAGGAAGAAGAACGTTTCAACAAAACTCTTGATAGAGGTTACAAATTGTTGAATGAATTTATCGACAACAAAAAAGATATTGATGGCGAAAGCGCATTCAAATTGTACGATACATTCGGATTCCCATTTGAGTTAACAAAAGAAATTGCAGAGGAAAATGGCTTAAAAGTTGACGAAGACGGCTTTAAATCAGCAATGAAAGAACAAAAAGACCGTGCAAAGGCTGCAACTCAAAAGATTTCAGTAACAGGCGATATCAAATATGCTAAAGTTGAGGAAAAAGTTGGTGCAACAAACTTTGTAGGTTACACAGACTTAGAATGTGATGCAAAAATTCTTGAAACTTTAGATGGCGAAGGATACGTTGATGTTGTTCTTGACAAAACTCCATTCTATGCTGAATGTGGTGGTCAAGTTGGCGATTCTGGTGTAATTGAAAATGATTCAATGAAATTGGAAGTATTAACAACTTTCAAAGTTAATAAATTATTTGTACACCGTTGCGAACTTGTAAATGGTGAAATTGAAATCGGTGCAAGTGTAAAAGCGACAGTAGACAAAGAACGTAGAGGTCAAATTAAAGTTCATCACACATCTGCTCACTTGTTGCAATCAGCTTTACAACACGTATTAACAGGTGATGTTCACCAAGCAGGTTCTCAAGTTGAAGAAAACAGAATGCGTTTTGACTTCACGTTTGACAGAGCAATGACAGAAAAAGAAATTCAAAAGACAGAAGATTTGATGAATGAATGGATTTCAGAGGATTTGCCAGTTGAAACAAAAGTTATGAATATTGACGAAGCTCGTCAAACAGGAGCAATGGCTTTATTCGGTGAAAAATACGAAGATGAAGTTAGAGTTGTATCAATCGGAGATGTTTCAAAAGAATTTTGTGCTGGTTGTCATGCCTCTCACACTGGTCAATTGAGATTAGCTAAAATTGTTTCAGAATCTGCAATTGCTGCTGGTACAAGACGTATTGAAGTTGTAGTTGCTAAAGCTGCCTTAAATTACTTAACAGAAAAAGCAAATGCAATGGATAAACTGGCAACAAAATTCAAAGCACACTTTGATGAAGTTGAAGGTCGTGTAGAAAAGCTTATGGAAGAAAACAAAGAACTTCAAAAGGAACTTACAACAGTAAAATCTGCGCAAGCAAAAGACAAGTTCAAAGAATTTGCATCAAAAGCACTTGATGTAAATGGTGGAAAATTGTTTGTACAAAAGATGGAACAATTGGATTCTAACGCACTAAAAGAAGGTGTTGAAATGCTTGCAAACAAACTTGGAGAATCTGTAATTGTTGTAGTTGCAGGTACTTCAATCTTCGTTAAGGTTTCCGACAACTTTGTTAAAAACGGTGTAAATGCAGGAAACATCGTGAAAGAAATTGCAACAGCAACAGAAGGTAAAGGTGGCGGACGTCCACAATTCGCTCAAGGTGCAGTTAAGAACCTTGACAAGGTTGATGCAGTTCTTGCAGAAATTGAAAATAAATTAAAAGCGTAAGTTTTTAAATAAAAGAAAAAGAAGCGCCGAAGGCATTGCCTTCGGCGCTTCTTTTTCTAACCATAAAATTATAAATTATTATTTTTTACGTATTCCTTAATCTTTTTAAATGCAGTTGGGGTAATAATATGTTCAATACGGCATGCGTTTATTTCTGCTTCTTCTTGAGAAAGTTCAAGAACAGAGCTAAAAAATTTGCATAGAGTGTTATGTTTCATGATAATTTCTTTTGCTAATTTAACACCTTCGCTTGTAAGTTCTATAGGTTGATATCTGCCGTAGCTGATGTAGCCTTTTTGTTCCAAGCGTTGTAGGGCTTCTGTAACAGAGGCTCTTGCAATTCCGAATTTATTTGCGATATCGACAGCTTTTACACTTGATTTAGTTTCTACAGTTTCGTAGATAAATTCTAAGTAATCTTCTAATGTTGCTGAAATTTTCAATTTTGTCATAACGATACTATAACACAAAAGTTTTTATGTTATCATTTTTGTAGGTATAAAAGGAGATTAGGAAGTATGATTTTAAAGATTGAAAGATTAGCACACAACAAGGTGTTACCAGAATATAAAACAGAAGGCGCTGCAGGTATGGACTTGTGCGCAGCTATAAGCGAACCTGTAACATTAAAACCATTGGAAAGAAAATTAATACCAACTGGTTTGAAAATTGAATTGGAGCATGGTTACGAAGCACAAATTCGTCCTCGTTCAGGTTTGTCAATTAAACACGGTATTACATTGATAAACTGTATTGGTACAATTGACGAGGATTACAGAGGTGAAGTTTGTATCCCTATGGTAAATGTTTCAAACGAAGAATATACAATTTTGCCAGACGAAAGAATTGCTCAAATGGTAATTGCAAAATACGAACAAGCTAAAATTGAGGTAGTGACAGAACTTACAGAAACATCACGCGGTGAAGGCGGTTTCGGTTCAACAGGTAAATAGAAATATATATAATAAAAATAAAAAAGTTTTTCAGGCGCAAGCGAAGCTTGCGCCTGTTTTGTATTGGCACACATACAAACAAAAAATAATGTCATTCCAGAATGTTAAATTATTAGAGAATAAATAAAAGGTAGTTATCTGGAATCTTATTAATTAAAATGTTTGATAGGAAGATTTGTAAGATGCTGTCACACGGGGGACAGGCTCACAAAACTCATTCTTCGTTTGTTCGCTTTGTCAAACAAGTTCAGCATGACAATATGTTTAATGTTTAATTTCTAGTTTTTTCTTAACAATCTTAAAAAAATAAGTGTAGATTAGGCAATTTTAATTCGAAAAAATACTTTAATAATTATCGGTACATTATTTTATGGGATTTGGCATGAATATTCAAAATTTATTAAACGTTAATTTTACTGGAAAAGTTGATGAAAACAAAGGTACAGAAAGAAAATCTTATTTAGCACCACAAAAACCTGATACTTTTGAAAGAACAACTGAAACTAAAGTTGCTCCTAAAAAAGATAACATGTTAGATAAAATTGCTAAAATGTACAACAAAATGACTCCATTAAAATTGGACAAAGAAAGTTCTGATTTGATGATGCAAGATAATCTTGATGCAGGTAAAGTTCTTGCCTTGTCTAAAGAAATGACAATGAGCGACACTAAAAAAGTTACATTAAGAAGATGTGCTTATGATAAAGAAAATAATTACGTAATGAAAGCCCTAGGTAAAAACGGCTCAACATTAAGACTTTTAGACAAAGATTTAAACACACTTGAACAAGAAAATATTCAATTAAAATTTGACGCTAAAGGTAAACCCGTTAGCAAAAAAGTTATGACAAATGACTTTAGAACAAATACTTTCAATGAAACAAAATTTGAGTTTTCTAAAGAAGGTTATCCTATGATGACAGAAGCCATTAAGATTTGTCGTGATAAAAATGGTAATTTAAAAAGAAAAGAATTCTATGAAAAATCTGACGTTGGCGGTATGTTCAACGTAAAATACGAATATCCTAATGGAAAAGTTAGACAAGTTGCAAAAGCAACTGTTGATAAAAAAACTGGTCATACTTTAATTGAAAAAGACATGCGTTCAACAGACATGACAAGAACTCAATTTAGATATGAAGATGATCCAAACGGCAACAGAATTGTTGATTACAAAATTACGGATAAAAACGGTAAAGTTTTAATGAAACAATCTCAAACTTTTGAAGTTTTAGGTGAAAACAAATTCCGTTCATCAAGAAACGACAAATCTTATTCAATCGAATATGATAAAAAAGAAAATACTTTAACTGTAATAGATGAACAAAAAGACGAAGGCGTTAAAATTCCAGTCAAAGACTTTATTGTTCCAAAAGAACAAGGCGACAGAACTAACCCTGAAAAAGTTAACGCAAGCGAACAAAAAATCATTAATATGTTAAAGAAAATCCCTGGGGACGAATTATTTAACTTAGAGCGAACAACTGTTCAAATTGAAGACATTGATGATAAATTAGGTTCATATTGCAGTCCTAGAATTTATCAAGTAGGTGAAAACGTGATGGCTTTCTCAACATTAAATGTTTCAGACGATCCATTTGTATTCTTACATGAATTAGGTCACTCTACAGACATGTGCGGAAAACCTGTAGATTTAAAATTAAATGACAAAGGTGAAGC
>CALBKW010000026.1 GCA_937895785.1 uncultured Candidatus Melainabacteria bacterium
TTAAAAGAAACCAATTCTGAAGCCAAACGCAAAAAGTTGGTTAAACGCTTGAAGATTGTTGAATCATTTATTGAATCCAACACCAAGCCGGAATGGATGATTTTGACCGTTCTGCCGGTTATCCCGCCTGAGTTGCGTCCGTTGGTTCCGTTGGACGGCGGCCGTTTTGCAACTTCAGACTTAAACGATTTGTACCGCCGCGTTATTAACCGTAACAACCGCTTAAAACGCTTGCTTGAACTGCATGCTCCTGACATTATCGTTCGCAATGAAAAGAGAATGCTGCAAGAGTCGGTTGACGCTTTGTTTGATAACGGACGCCGCGCTCGCGCCATTACCGGCACCAGCAAACGCCCGCTTAAATCTTTGTCCGATATGCTCAAAGGTAAACAAGGTCGTTTCCGTCAAAACTTGTTAGGTAAACGTGTTGACTACTCAGGTCGTTCAGTAATCGTAGTTGGTCCATCATTAGAATTGAACCAATGTGGTTTACCAAAAGAAATGGCAATTGAATTATTCAAACCATTCGTTGTTAATAAATTGATTGAACGCGGTTATGTTCAAAATATTAAATCTGCTAAGAAGAAAATTGAACGTTCAGAAGCAATCGTTTGGGATATCTTAGAAGAGGTAATTGATGGACACCCTGTAATGTTAAACCGTGCCCCTACTCTTCACAGATTAGGTATTCAAGCATTTGAACCAAAACTTGTTGAAGGTCGTGCTATTCAATTGCACCCACTTGTATGTACAGCGTTTAATGCCGATTTCGACGGTGACCAAATGGCTGTTCACGTACCATTGAGTATTGAAGCACAAACTGAAGCTAGAATGTTAATGTTAGCTACTAACAACATCTTAGCTCCTGCAACAGGTAAACCTATTATCACACCATCTCAAGATATGGTTATGGGTATGTATTATTTAACTCTTATTAAAGATGAAAATATGGTACCTTCAAAATACTTCTACAACTTCCAAGACGCTATTGCCGCTTTAGAAGCAAATGTTATCGACTTACACGATAAAATTTATGTAAGAGATGAACACGGCAAACGTATTGAAACTACAGCAGGTAGAATTATTTTCAATGAAGCAGTAAGAAACGCAGTTTTATAATTAATAAAGGTAAATAAAAAAATGACAAATATGTATACAACACAAAAGAAAACAGTAGATTTCATTAACAAGCAAATGGATAAAGGTGCATTGAAAAATTTACTTGCACAAATCTATCTTGAATTTGGTGGTGCAAAAACAGCAACATTGGCTAACACTTTGAAAAACTTAGGTTACCATTACGCTACAAAATCAGGCGTAACAATTTCAATTTCAGATTTGTCAGTTCCACCTATCAAGCAACAATTATTGAAAGAAGCTGATGAAGAAATCGAAAAATCAACAAAAAGATACTTAAAAGGTGAAATCACAGAAGTAGAAAGATATACAAAGGTTATCGATACTTGGTCTGAAACAACAGCCAAGTTGACAGAACAAGTAGTTAAAAACTTTGATAGATTGAACCCAGTTTACATGATGGCGTTCTCAGGTGCCAGAGGTAACTTATCACAAGTATCACAATTGGTTGGTATGCGTGGTTTGATGGCAGATGCTCAAGGTCAAATCATCGACTTACCTATCCGTTCAAACTTTAAAGAAGGTCTATCAGTTACTGAATACATCATTTCATCATACGGTGCTCGTAAAGGTTTAGTAGATACAGCGTTAAAAACAGCCGACTCTGGTTACTTGACAAGACGTTTGGTTGACGTTGCTCAAGATGTTATTATTCGTGACCACGATTGCCACGGTAAAAAACATATCAAATTAAGAGGTATTTATGATGGTGATACTTGTATCGTTCCATTAGTAGATAGATTATTAGGTAGAACTATTGCACAGGATATTGTTGATGCTGATGGTAATGTTGTTGTTGAAAACAATACAACATTAGACAGAAAAGACATTAAGAAAATTCAACGTTTAGACGAAAAAATCTGGGCTGAAATTGAAAAAGAAGGTTTAGATGTTCGTTCAGGTTTAACTTGTGAATTAGAATATGGTGTTTGCCAAAAATGTTACGGTTGGGCAATGACAACTCAAAAATTAGTTGACGTTGGTGAATCAATCGGTATTATCGCAGCTCAATCAATCGGTGAACCAGGTACACAGTTAACAATGAGAACATTCCACACTGGTGGTGTATTCAAAGGTTCTGGTGCTATGAAGTACGTTAAAGCCGATGAAGCTGGTGAAGTTGTAACTGACTTAAAAGGTAAAACACAAGAAGAAAGAACTCGTCACGGTGATGTTGTTCAAAAATCTATGTTAGAATTTGATATTGAGGTTAAGGGTGCTAAATCATCTAAAAAATATCACATTCCAACTGGTGCAAGAATCATGGTTCAAAAAGGTGATAAAGTTGCTAAAGATGACAACATTGCAATTTACGAACCTGTATCTCAAGGGGACGGTTCTCGTTTAACAGAAAAAGCTACAAAGGATATCACTTCTGATTTGTCAGGTGAAGTTGTTTACCAAGACTTTACTGCTGATGAAAAGAAAGATAGACAGGGTAACGTTTCAAGAACAGCCAACAAGAGCGGTGTTGTTTGGGTTCTTGGTGGTGATGTTTACAACTTACCTGGTGGCTCAAAAGTTCAAGTTAAAGATGGTCAAGCTATTAAAGAAGGCGAAAAACTTGCTGAAACTTCAACTATCTGCGAACATGGTGGTGAAGTTAGAGTTGGTGAAGACCTAGTTATTGAAGAAGTTAAATTTGAAGGTAAAAAGATTAAGAAGATTGTTTCTGGTAAAGAATTAACAATCGTAATTGCATCAATTATGCCATCAAATGCTTCATTTGAACAAACTAAAAAAGAACAAATTTGGACAGTTGACAAAACTGGTGAAAAATATATCGTTAAATCTCCTGTTGATACAACAGTTGAAAATGGTATGATTATTGCTGAATTAATCAGTGATGATTGTTCAGTAACTTCATCTGGTGAAATTAAATACGTTGATGTTGAAGTTGATGAAAACCAAATCATCACAAAAGCAGGTGACGTTGTATTTATTCCAGAAGAAGTACACCAATTAAATAAAGAATCAACATTGAAAATGGTTGAATCAGGTACTCACGTTACTGCTGGTACTGAAATTGTAAAAGATGTATACTGCCACTTAGACGGTATCGTTGAAATTAAAGAATACAATGATGTAATTCATGAAGTAACAATTAGACCTGGTGAAATTCATCAATTAGCAAATGTTTCTGAATTGAAAGTTGAAGAAGGCGAAGTTATCAAGAAAGGTACTTTGATTGCTGAAGGTATCAAAGCTAAGGAAACTTCAATCGTAACAATTATGGATTCAGAAATGGATGATTTGGACATCGAAGACTTAGATGAAGAAATTGATACAACAATGAGTCTTGAAGAAGATAATATTGCAAATCAGCCAATTCAAATCTTGGTTAGACCAGTTCAAGTTATCAAAATTGAACCAAAAGACGTATCAGTTAAATTTAATTCAACTGATGAATTAATTGATATTGTTCCTGTAACTCAATTACAATACAAAGATGGCGCTAGAGTTAGAAACTTAGACGGTGCTACTTTAGTTAGAACAAGTTTAGTTCTTCAAATGCAAGGCTACTTATCTCACTTAAAAGGTATGGTAGAACTTGATGAAAAAGGCGAATTAAAAATTGTTGTTCTTGATAAATTAATCGTTCGTCGTGAACTTGAAGGTAATTCTAAATTAAACGATTCATTACAAACTGAATTGTTAGTTAAGAATGGTGAAACTATCGCACCAAAAACACCAGTTGCAAAAACTTGTGTATTGGCATTAAACGATGGTGTTGCTTCAATCAAAAACGAAAACGAAGATGCTAGAAGATTGTTATTAGTATGCGATAACTACGAAGAAAAAGTTAAAGTAAAAGCTAAAGCAATCGTAAAAGCAGGTCAATTTATTAAACAAGATGATTTGTTAACAGAAGATGAAGCTGATAGAGCTCCAGTTTCAGGTCAAGTAGTAAGCGCTACAAAATCTGAAATAGTAATCAGAACAGGTCGTCCATATTTAATCAGCCCAGGTACAATGCTTCAAGTAGCTCAAGGCTCTTTGGTACTACGTGGTGATATGCTTGTTACATTGGTATATGAAAGACAAAAAACAGGTGATATCGTTCAAGGTCTTCCAAAAGTAGAAGAATTACTTGAAGGTAGAAAACCAAAAGATTGTGCTATTTTAGCAGAATATGATGGTACACTAATCATCGAAGAAGATGAAGCTGGTGGTTTACCAAAATTATACTTGGAATCTGAAGAAGGCGATAAAACTGAAATCAAATATCCAATCGACTTGAAACCAATCGGAACAAGCGGTAATAAAATTAAAAAAGGTCAACCTTTAACAACTGGTTCATTGAATCCTCATGACGTTATGAGATTATGTGGTCCAGAAGTTGCTCAACAATACTTAGTAGACGAAGTACAACGTGTATATCGTTCTCAAGGTGTAGAAATCGCAGATAAACACGTTGAAATTATCGTTCGTCAAATGACTAAGAAAGTTAAAGTTGTTGATGCTGGTGATACAAACTTATTACCTGGTGAATTGGTTGAAGTTCAATTATTTGAAAAAGAAAACGATGCAGTTCAAGCTAACGGCGGTCAAGTTGCAACTTGTGAATACATGTTGTTAGGTATCACAAAAGCTTCATTGAATACTGAATCATTCATTTCAGCAGCTTCATTCCAAGAAACAACAAGAATTCTTA
>CALBKW010000027.1 GCA_937895785.1 uncultured Candidatus Melainabacteria bacterium
GAAGAAGGTTATTTTGCTTTCTTCTCCAGTAATTTCGTTTATGCTTTGGTGTTGGGCTGGTGCGTTTTTTGCATTAATGTTGATTTTTATATTCAGAAAACCATTGACAAGAATAAAAAAGGAAGATATTTCAAAGTTTGTAATAGTTTGTTCAATGCTTGGTATAATGCAACTTACAACAAACTATGTTTTTGAAAATATGCAAGTTGGTTATGCTTTGGCACTGTTCCAATTATCAACCTTGGTTAATTTATTTTTTGGTTGGAGATTTTTCCATGAAACAGATATGAAAAAGAAAATTATTGGTACATTAATTATGGTTGTTGGTTCAGTGTTAATTATTTTGACTTAAAAAATGTTTGAAAGAGGCGCGGTTGCTTTGCAACTGCGCCTCTTTTTGTGTATTTCTCATATCACATTTATGTGATATTTTATTAAATTTGGAATTGATTATCTTTGATTAAAGTAACCTTTGTTCCGTCTTCTTTGACACCTTCAACAACTACGTTTGGACCACCAATCATAAAGTCTGTGTGGATATTTGAGTCGTTGATATTGTTTTCGTTCATATATTTTTGACGTTCTTTGTAATCTTTGATGTCTTCTGCTCCGTCAAGACAGTCGTCAAAACCTGCACCAACTGCAATGTGGCAAGCTGCGTTTTCGTCCAATAGAGTGTTATTGAAGACTCTGCCTGTGTGGAAGATTGGAGAGTTTGCAACAAGTGCAACTTCGCCTAACATATCGCCACCTTCTGCAGATTTAATATGTTCACGCCATAATTCTTGATTTTTATCTGCATAAACTTCAACAGCTTTACCGTTTTCAAATCTCATTCTAATACCTTCAACAAGGTTACCGTTTAAGCAAAGTGGTAATGTTGTTGAAACCCAACCGTTTGTTTTTGTTTTGTCAGGTGATGAGAAAACTTCTTCTGTTGGAGTGTTTGCCATATATTCAACCCCGTCATCAGTATTTTTTGCTGCAGCTCTAAATCTTGATTTGTCGTGCATACCTACGTGTAAATCCGTTTTGCCATCAGGTTTTTTAGTTTCTGGATCAACACTATAGAAGTGAATTTCTTTGAAATGAAAATCATTCATTTTGTCTGCAACTGACATTAATTTTTGAGCGTGTGCTTTTAGTCCACCAACTCTGTTAATGTTTTTAGCGTCTTCTGCTGCCATTTCAAGTGCTTTCATTGTATCAGGAACGTCAGCGTAAGTTTTCTTTACTGACATTGTTGTAGGAGCATAAATAATGTTCCATTGGCTTTCGGGACCTGATTTCCTGATAGGTTTTACAACTTCGTTTACGGCTTTTGTTTGCATAACTATACGTTTAGGGTCAACATCTGCCATACCTTCGGGATCTTTACCTTCTAAGAATAGTCTTGCAGTTTTTCTGTCAACTCTTTCTTGCCACATGTCTGCAACATAAGAAGGCACGTCTTTTAGAGCATCTTCTGATGCGTATTTTAATTTAGCTTTGCCAACAGGATCGCCTGGTTCGTTGAAGTTTACATCAATTGGACCAGAACCGTTTTTGTATGCGTATTCAACAAATTTTAAAACATTTTTTTCGTGCTCACGTTCTGCTGAAATTGAAATCGGTTGTCCTTTTTGAACATTTAATAATGTGTGGAAAACTTCTTTTTCATTGAACGCATCTGATAATTTCTTTTCAATATGTTCTGG
Organism: uncultured Candidatus Melainabacteria bacterium; assembly: GCA_937895785.1. Taxonomy (GTDB): domain Bacteria; phylum Cyanobacteriota; class Vampirovibrionia; order Gastranaerophilales; family Gastranaerophilaceae; genus UBA6984. The sequence goes on from CALBKW010000027.1 coordinate 1,698, forward strand.
AATTTCTGTTTTTACAGTCTTTTTAACATCTTCTGTTTCTTTTGCTGTAAGTTTTGAAAGTTTGTACGGGTCATTATTTGCATCAAATGTAACAGTTTTTGCGCCTTGTTTTTCGTAGTATTCAGCGCGTTTTTGTTTGTATGAAAAATCAGGTTCTTTGCAATATTGTTTTTGCAAAGCATCTATTTCAGGTTGAGCGATTTCTACGTGAACATCTTTTGCACCACGTTTGTATGCTTCTTCTGCGAATACTTTTAAGAATGGAACGTGAGTTTTATCAGCTTTAACTACAACTGATTGACCTTTTTCTAATTTAATATCTTCATCTAAAATTTTATTTACTGCTGAAAGCATTTTTGTTTCGGGGGTTTGTTTTGTTTCTTTTGTTGCTGAAAGTTCAACTTTGTCTGCGTGTAAGCCTTTATTGTTTACTGCATTTTCGTTACCCTTAACTTGTTGTGGTGTAACCTTGTTCATGATTGCTTTTGCTGTGTTCATAATTCCAACAGAGTTCATTTTCATTGATTTTGTACCTCATTCATATACTAATATTACGTTGTCTGTTACAAAACTCCTCAAGATAAATAGTTGCCATGTTTTTAGGGTAAAATTAACAATTGTTATAAATTTGTTACAAACTGTCTAAAGTGCTTGCATGGATTGAATGTTTTAGTTATCTTGTATTTAATACTAGGTGTAATTATATTTATTACAAGTAGATTTTATTTTAACTACAAGATATGTGAGGAAGGATTATGAAAAGAATTGTAAGTGCTATGCTTTGTGGCTTATTCATGCTTCAAATGCTTTGTATTGGCACTTTCGGACAAGCAGCTAACGCTCAACAAGTCGTTAGAATTGCTTTCGTTTTTGATGGTAAATCACCTGCAAATGATTATTTCTTGAAAAACTTTAAGACATCAATCCAAAAATCAATGGATAAGGGAACAACAGTTCAATTCCCTACTAACTTGGTTTATGTTGCAGACTGGACAGAAAATGGAGTAAAAGCTAAATGTAACCAAGCGTTATCTTCAAACGCTACAACAGTTGTTGCATTAGGTTATTTATCTTCTAAATATATGTCATCATTAAAAAACAAAAGAAAAATGGTTGTAACAATTGACCAATATGGTTTAAGAGATTTCGGTACTGGAATGTTCTCACCAGTTGCTCAATTTACACAAAAATTAGAGTTATTCCACAGATTAACTCATTTCAAAAAAGTTGCAGTTCTTATGAACGAAAACTACTATAAAACTAGAAAAGATTGGAATTCATACTTAACTAGTAAACTAAAAGACAAATCTATCAAATTAATGGTAGTTCCAGTTGGAAATAATGTAGATACAGCAATGGCTAAAATTCCTGCAGACGTAGATGCAGCATTAATTTTGCCTCAATTTACATTGACTATGGAACAAGTTGGCGATATGTGCAACAAGTTAACAGATAGAAAAATTATGACTTTCTCTGTTTTGGGTGAAAGTGATGTTAACGTAGGTTGTATGTTAGGTTCTGGTGCATTAGATATGGATAGAAAAATCTCTAATGCAATGTCTTTCAACATTAAAAGTGTTTTAGACGGTAAAAAAGTTCCAACTGAAAAAGTTATGTTTATGGAAGATGAAATTCTTTATGTAAACATGGATACTTGCGAAAAGATTGGTTATGAACCACACTTAAGATTATTAAACAGCGCTAAAGTTATTACACACAAAAAAGCTCCTGTTTATGACTTATCAACAGTGTTCAACAAATTAGATGAACAAAACTTGGACATCGAACAAAAATCACACTTAGTTAAAGCTGCTAAAAAAGCTGCTTGGGCTGCTAGATTAAAATACTTACCAACAGCTACAATCAACTTAGGTTGGCAAGCTTATGATAACAATTACGCTGAATCAGCAGCATTGTTAATCCCTGAAAAAACAGGTGTTTTTGGTATCAGCGTTGACCAAGTTATCTACTCACCAGCATTGGTAACAAATATCTTAATTAAAAACAAAAAAGTTAAATTTGATAAAGCTGAATACAAAATTACTGAACAAAATATGGGTATAGATATTGCTAACCTTTACATTGATACATTAATTTTGAGAAACCAAATTGGTGTTCAACAAGAATACGTTAAAGAAGCTCGCGAAAACTTAGCAATCGCTAGAGTTCGTGCAAAAATGGGCTTCTGCGGTAACGAAGAAGTTATGCGTTGGGCAAGCCAATTGAGCATTTCTGAACAAAAATTGTTAGAAATGACTGCTGATTACAAAAACGTTAAAGTTGCTATCAGCAAATTCTTAAACGAAAAACAAAATGCAAACTTTGAGTTAAAAGACTTGAAAGCTAATGACCCTGCATTCTACACATCAGAATTGAACATTCTTGATTATGTAAGAACTCCTCGTGCATTAGAACAATTTACTCAAATGCTTGTAGATGAAGCATACAATGCAGCTCCAGAATTGGTTAAATTGAGAACTGCAATTGCAATGAAGAAAAACGAACGTTCTATGTATGTTCAAAAATTTATCTTGCCAGATGCAAAAATCTCTTACCAATACCAAACATTAATGGGTAGAGAATTTGCTAAAGATTCAGCAATGTTAGGACCTCTGCCTATACCTGGATTAAGTTATCTTCCTCTAGGTTATGATACTTTAAGAGCAAATGCTTCATACTCTAAGTTTGGTATCTTCGCTCAATGGAAACCTATTGAGGGTGGTACAAAGATTGCTGAAATTCAACGTATCAACGAAGAAATTAAGCAATTAAACACTCAAGAAATGGCAGTAAAAACTACTCTTGAAGAACATATCAGACAAGTTGTAAACAAAGCGCTTTCTTGCTACTTCAGTATCGAAAAAGACTACAAAGCTATGTTTGCAGCTAAAGAAAACTATGAAAAGGTAAAAGCTGACTACTTACAAAATAAAGTTCAAATCGCTCAAGTACTTGACGCTCAAAAAACTTATTTTGACTCAAAAGCAGCAGCAGCTAATGCACAAAATGACTTCTTCAAACAACTAGTTTGGGTACAAAGAGGTATCTGTTCTGTAAACTGGACAAAAGCTGATCCAAGTGCAAAAGATTGGATTAAGAAGGTTAAGACAGAACTTGTTGCATTACCTGACATTCAATTATAGTGTGCATAACAACTTAACTATATAATAGGGTGAAAATATTCACCCTATTTTTTTGCAAAAAAAAGCGAACCTTAATGATTCGCCGCTAAATATGGATAGTAATAAGATTAATTTAATAAGGGATATGTGTTAGGGATAAATTGTTTGTGTTTTATAACATTAAATCTAGTGCGTCATCGATGACGTTATTTTCACCGTTTTGTCCATATTCAGACTCTTGCATTCGCATATATGCAAGCATCTCTTGAACTGTAACTGTGCCGTCTCTGTTTAAATCCATTGGGTTTGTTTCTTCATCGCTATCTTCGTTATCTCCGCCAGCACCAGCGCCTCCGCCTCCAGATGGTTGAGAATTTGCTACGCTTTCACTTGAAGTACCTGTGTTTATATCACCGTAGTCAGAAATTGAATCAATGGCGTTTATGCTATCAATATCTAAACCGTCAATTTCCATTCCTGCAGGTGGACCAAATTGAGCATTTGAAGTATCGCCAATAGGAGAAGTTATACCAGCCTGTTGGTCTGCAATTTTTTCCATATTGGCATTAATTTCATCAATTATTTGCCCAAAGACGTATTCTGCCGAAGAACTTTCTTCATCTTTGTTTGCTTTGGATGTTTTTTGATATGCCTCTAATGTATTGATATCACCAATATATTTAAGCATCATTGAATCATCACCATTGCCTAGTGAACCTAAACCAGCGACCATTATAATTTCCTCTCAAAAGTCTATTTATATTTGGGGTAAACTTATCTCGTTTACATGGATATTCTTTCATCTTTTTGTTCAAATCACAATCCTTTACATGGTTGAGATTTTGTTAAAAAGCATGCCAAAACCCATGCGTAGCATGGGTTTTGGCATGCTTGAAAGATTAAATAAAATATTTCAATATTATGTCATCCCGCACTTGTTGTGGGATATTTTCAGTAGATTATTTATTATAAAAATTATAGTTGCTACCTATAATCAACAAAATCAATGTATTCTTCTAAAATGGTACATAGATTTTTAAATTCTTCATCAGTATAGCTTGATTCACTCATCAAGGTTTCATCAAGAATTTTTGTTGCCAAAAACTTCTGCATATAATATCTCTTAGCGCCTTGAATAAGCTCTCCGATTTGTTTTAAATCTTCAACAGACAATTGAGATTTTACGATAGTTGTTCTAAATTCGTAATCAACACCGCTGTTTATTATCATATCAATACTTTTTTTAATAATATCAGTATCAATATCAACTCGTGTAATGTCTTTATACTTCGCAAGAGGAGCTTTTATATCCATAGCAATATAATCTAACAAGTTTTCGTTTAAAAGCTCTTGTAGAACGTCTGGGTGCGTTCCATTTGTGTCTAATTTAACAAGGAAACCTAATGATTTAACTTCTTTTATAAATTCAACCAAATCCTTACCATGTAAAGTCGGCTCACCGCCTGTAATTACAACGCCGTCTAGTTTGCCTTTGCGTTTGTTCAAAAACTCAAGGAATGCCGGTACTGAAAGTACCGGCTCTTTATTTTCAAATAATTCTGGATTATGGCAATAGCCACATCTGAAATTACAACCTTGAGTAAAAACAATACATGCGATTTTGTCTGGGTAATCGATGAAAGTTGTTTTTTGTAACCCAGCTAGTTTAAAAGACATTTTTCTTTTTCCAATTCTTTTTCTAGTCCTTGTGCAATATCAAATGTTTTTCTGTTTTTAAATTCGGCTTTTTTACCTTTATTCCATTGTTTTACAGGTCTGATGAAACCAACTACACGTGAGTAGATTTCGCAATCATCACCACAAGTTGGGCATTTTTCGTGTTCACCTGCAACATAGCCGTGGTTAGGGCAGATGCTGAAAGTTGGAGAGAATGTGAAGTATGGAAGTTTGTAGTTTTCGCATACTTTTTTAACAAAGTTTTTCATTGTTTCATTATTGTGGCATCTTTCTCCTGCAAATACGTGAACAGTTGTACCGCCTGTGTATTTTGTTTGTAATTCATCTTGCATGTCAAGTAATTCAAATACATCGTCTGTGTAGTTTACAGGTACGTGAGTTGAATTTGTATAGTAAGGTTCACCACCGTCGTTTGCTGTAATAATGTCTGGGTAAGTTTCTTTATCCAATTTAGCAAGTCTGTAAGTTGTACCTTCAGCAGGTGTAGCTTCTAGGTTGTAGTTATTACCTGTTTCATCTTGATATTTTGTGATTTCAGCTCTCATAAAGTCCATAACTCTGATTGCGAAATCGTGTCCTTTTTCAGTTGTAATGTTTTCACCAAATAAGTTCAAGCATGCTTCGTTCATACCGATTAAACCAATTGTTGAGAAGTGGTTTTTCCAATATTGTTTGAATCTTGCGTGAATATCTCTTAAGTAGTATTTTGTGTATGGATACAAGTTATTTTCAGTGAATTTTTCAACTAATTTTCTTTTAATTTCTAAAGATTCTTTAGCTAATAACATTCTGTCCGATAACATTTTGAAAAATTCTTCTTCGTTTTTAGCTTGGTAACCGATTTTTGGTAAGTTGATTGTTACAACACCGATAGAACCAGTCAATGGGTTTGAACCGAATAAACCACCACCACGGTAAGCCAATTGTCTGTTATCGATTCTTAAACGACAACACATTGAACGAGCATCTTCTGGATTCAAGTCTGAGTTTACAAAGTTTGAAAAGTTTGGAATACCATATTTTGCTGTGATTTCCCATAAACCGTCAAGGTCTTTATTGTTCCAATCAAAATCTTTTGTAATGTTATATGTTGGAATTGGGAATGTGAATACACGACCTGAAGCATCACCCTTCATCATTACGTCAAAGAAGGCTTTATTAATCATGTTCATTTCTTCTTGGAAGTCGCCATAAGTTTCTTCCATAATTTCGCCACCAATGATTACACCTTGGTCTTTGTAGTAGCTTGGTACTGTCAAGTCCATAGTGATATTAGAGAATGGAGTTTGGAAACCAACACGAGTTGGAACATTCATATTGAATACAAATTCTTGCATTGCTTGGTGAACTTGATCATAGTTCAATTTGTCGTATCTAACAAATGGAGCAAGCAATGTATCAAAGTTTGAAAATGCTTGAGCACCTGCTGCTTCGCCTTGAAGTGTGTACATAAAGTTTACGATTTGACCTAATGCTGTTCTAAAGTGTTTTGCTGGAGCTGATTGAACTTTACCTTCAACACCTGTAAAACCTTCCATTAATAGGTCTTTTAAATCCCAACCTACGCAATATGAAGCCAAAATGTTCAAATCGTGAATGTGAATATCACCTTTTAAGTGAGCATCTTTAATATTATCTGGATAAATTTTGTTTAACCAATAGCTTTTTGATATATTTGAAGCGATATAGTTGTTCAAACCTTGGATTGAATAACCCATATTAGAGTTTTCGTTAACTTTCCAATCGATTTCTTTTAAGTAATCGTCTGTCATATCAACAGATGCATTGTTAGCAAAATCTCTTAATTTTTTGTGTTGTTCTCTGTACAAAATGTATGCTTTTGCAGTTTGTTTATATTCTGATGACAACAAAACTTGTTCAACAATATCTTGGATTTCTTCAATAGAAGGTGCTTTTAAGTTAGATTGTTTTTCTCTTACAAAGTTTTTGATAATTCCAATAACGTTTCTTGTAAGTTGTTGAGCAGTTTTAGCGTCGAATTCCTTTGTAATGTTTGATGCTTTTTCAATGGCATCAGTAATTTTAGCTTCATCAAATTCTGCTAACTTGCCATCACGTTTGATAATTGTTTCCATTTTAATCTCCTAATCACTATGTAGTGTATAAATCTTTTCTATTCGTTTTTAAGTATTTCGACTGTAATGGTTGTTGGATTTTGAAGGGTTTTTGCAACCATATATCCCGTACTTGTGTGTTCTAAAATTGTAGCACATAGAATATTAGTCATGGAAAATATTAATACATTTTAATATACTTTTCTTAATTAAGTTTGTTAAGAAGTAAGGTTTTATGTTTGGCTTGATTTAAAAATGTTTTTAATTTAAAATGTATTCAAGTCGTACTCCACGGGGGTTTAGCGAGCCTCTCGACCCGAGCGCTTTAGCGGGGTGCAGAGCCTACTGTGAGGGTTGTGTGAGTATTGATAAATTATTTAATATCGTTGACGGGCTGAATTATGGTGGCGTAATCTGTCGAACCATGTCAGGGTGGAAACACAGCAGCATTAAGGCAATCTTTGCGGGTGCTATAACTTTGGTCAAGAGGTGTTAGGTAAGGAGTCAGTATTTGCTCAGTTCGATAGGTAGTGGTACGACTTTTTTTGTGCTTATTTTTGTAAAAAGCGGGCGGATTGTATTGCAATCCGCCCGCTTAGTTATGTTGTTTTAGTTATTTAGTCGTTTCTTCTATCATATTCTTCTTTAATTTCTTTACGCTTAACTTTTCTTGTTGCAGTTCTTGGTAGAGCTTCTTTTGAAACAACAATTGAAGTTGGTCGTTTGAAGTTAGAAAGACGTTTTGATAATTCTTTAACTTCCTTGATAATAACTTTTTCCAAATCTTTATCATCAGGGTGAGCGTTAATAACATCTTCTGTTGGAACGATTTTGATTACAACGTCTTCACTACCGTCTTTTTGACCGCCTTGACGTTTTGCACCGAATACGCAAAGTTCTGCAAACATTGGACTTTTTTCCATTACAGATTCAACTTCTTCTGGGAATACTTTTTTACCACCAGAAAGAACAATCATATTTTTAATTCTACCTGTAATCCAAATATAGCCGTCTTTGTCTATTTTTGCAATATCACCAGTTCTTAACCAACCGTCTTCTGTCATAACGTCTTGTGTCATTTCAGGTTGTCCGTAATAGCCTTTCATAATTGTAGGGCCGTTAACTTGTAATTCGCCTGTTTCTTTATCAACACGAACTTCGACATTTGGGATTGGTCTACCAACAGAACCAAATCTGTGAGCAGCTTTTGTGTTTACTGAAACTACAGGACTTGCTTCTGATAAACCGTAACCTTCAAATACGTCAATACCGATTGTTTGGAAGAAGTTACCTACATTTAAATCAAGAGGTGCGCCACCAACGATGAATCCTTTGAATTTGCCACCCATGCTTCTGTGGAAGGTTCTGAATAACATTCTTCTTACGCATTTTAATGGAATTAATTTAGCTAATTCATATTTGATGTCATATAAGAATTTTCTAAATGGGCTATATTGATTGATCTTTGTTTCTAAACTTAATTTTAATAGTTTTAAGAAAGCTGGAACTACAACCATAAATGTAATTTTCTTTGATTGAATTATATCAAACAAATCGTTAGGTTTTAAGCTCTTTGAGTAATAAATCGTAGTACCTAAACTTAAGAAAGTTAAGTATCCAACAGCCAATTCAAATAAGTGGTTCATTGGTAAGATAGATAATAATCTATCGTTTTTTGTCAATGGGAAGCATTGAGAAACGCTATCCATTTGAGAAATCATGTTTTTGTAAGTGATTTCAACACCCTTTGGTTTGCCTGTTGTACCAGATGTGTAAATGATAAGTGCTGTTTTATTAAAACCTCTATGTCTCCATTTTTTACCGTTAGAGGTATCTTTAATTGTATAAAGGCTTTCATATTCTTTGTTTGCGCCTTTGTCATCAATAATGATTAAACGTTCAATTGATGGAATTTGCTCTTTCATTTTTATACCAGTTTCTAAGAATGCACTTGAAACAAGTAAAACTTTTGGTCCACAATCGCTTAAAATTGAGTTTAATTCATATTGAGTAAGTTTGATATCTAGTGGAACAACTGTACCACCAGCAATAATGATTGAGAAGAATGCAGCACTCCATTCTGGTGTAGATTCTGATAAAAGAGCAACTTTGTCACCTTTTTCAATACCTAAATCCATCAAGTAGCTACCAAGTCTTCTAGCTAAGATGCTAATACCTTTGAATGTCAATTCGTTAGCACCAATATTTGTTTTCATACCTAATGCAGTTTGTCCTGCAAGTTCGTTTGTTTTTTCTTCTAAGAATAGTAATAAATTTCTATGCATCTTAATTCCTTTCCGTTTACTTATTATATAATAAATAATACAAAATTCAACTGATACTAAAGTTACCTAGAATTTAAAATCAAATAATCTAGTTTTGAACTCTAGATGTAGTTTATCAGAAACATTTTATTTTTGCAAGCTGAATTTTAGATAATACTTGAAGCCTGTATAGGTGGCTAATTTTATCCCTTTTGGATAGTATTTATAATCGCAAAAAAGAAAGGAGATAAAATGGATTTCAAAGATAGCAAAACTGAAAAAAATTTAATGGACGCTTTTGCAGGTGAATCAAAGGCTAGGAATATGTACACATATTTTGCAGCGCGTGCTAGAAAAGACGGTTTCGAACAAATAGCGAGAGTCTTTGAAGAAACAGGCAATAACGAAAAAGAACATGCAAAGATGTGGTATAAGTACCTAATTGGTGGAGCTATAAAAGATACCAAAACAAATCTTGAAACTTCAATAAAAAGTGAACATTACGAATGGACAGAAATGTACAAAAATTATGCACAAACAGCTAGAGAAGAAGGTTTTGAAGATATAGCTCAACACTTTGAATATGTTGCAACTGTTGAAAAATTCCATAATGAACGTTATGAAAAAATCTTAAAAACGATGAATGATGATGAAACCTTTAAACGCGAGAAAAAAGTTGTTTGGGAATGTGCTAATTGCGGATATCATATTACAAGCGAAATTGCGCCCGAAATTTGTCTTTTATGTGCACATCCTAAAGCATATTTTTTCAATAAGGAGGAAATACTTTAATGTTTCGATTTTGCAGGCATACAACCTGAATCAGCAGAGTCAATTTTGCCGTCAAAATCGTTATCAATTCCATCAAAGCAAGAGCCAAGCGAGTCGTGAGATTCGCTTGCTGCGTTTTTAGTTAACCAAATGTCTGGAATTTTTTTCCACAGATAATTAAAGAAATCTTTATAATATTTTGTTAAATAAGAGTTTTCAATAATTAAAACATTCTCGTCATTTCTGTTTTCTCCGCTTTTCGAGAAATTCATTGAGCCAATTACAAGATAATTGTCATCAATAATCATACTTTTAGCGTGCATTTTGCCTGCATAATTTTCTGTTTTAACCAATACTTTGTTTTTACGCAATGTTTCGTGAGTGGTATGTTGGTTTCTAGCATTTGTTGCATCTAAAATTACACGAACATCAACTCCGCGTTCTTTTGCATTGATAAGTGCTTGTGTAAATCGTTTATGTGTTATAACAAATGCAGGAATGTAAATATACTTGTGGGCATTATTAATTAGTGGAATAAGTTTGTCCGTAATTACTTTATCTGTTGGTGAAAAGTAAACTGAAATTATAGACTCTCCAAGTAAAATATTCTCTTTATGTTCAATTTTTACCTTTTTACCGTGAAAATTATTATTATACATTTGTTCAAATTCTTGTTCATAAATCTGTGCGATTTCAGGCGAATTTATGAGCACTATAGCGTTTGAATTGAAACCTGAAAGATCTGTAAAACTAATATTTGCTGAACCTGTTAGAACAGTTTTTTTATCGAAAATAAAGAATTTGTTATGCATAATTGAACTTTGATATTGAGAATCTCCGTAATCTCCCTTGCTATCAGGAATTAATTTTGCAAGACTAAAAGTGTCAGGGTAAAAATTAGAACCCTGAGCATTTACGTCATAAACAAGTCTAACATTTACACCTCTTTGAATGGCTTGTTTAAGTGCGGTGGTTATGTCAGAAACATCAGTATAACCGTATAAAGCCATATCAATAGTAGAATTTGCACTGTTTATTTGTTTTACGAGTGTTGTACAAAAATCTGTTGTACAACGCTTATGTGGAGTTAGGTTTGTTGTAAGGTCTGTTAAAAATAGTTTTATGTTGCCTTGGAAGGTCTTAAAGCTTTGAGATGTAATCTTTTTTATAATAGCTTTTTCTTGTGCGTTTTTATCCTCTTTTTTAGAAATTTTAGCTTTTTTTACAACATCTTCGCAGAATTTGCAGGCTTTTGCAGTTTTCGGTATTTGGCTTTTAGGTAAAATTACTGCATCATGTGCCATTTGACCGTATTTGCAATTTAAGCGATGATATTTGTCACTTTTGTTATTATAAATTTTTAATTGAGCCTTTTTTACTATTTCAACTTGCTTTTTAAAGGCTTGTTCATTAACTGGTTTGCCGTTTTTAAGCGCATAGGCAGAATTATTGATTAATTTTGAGTAATCTTTACCATCAAAATTAATTTCAACATTGCCATTTTCGAGAGTTTTTACTTTAACGTGTTTTTGCTCTGCAAGAAGATTTTTAGCATAAGTTTCTGCAAAATATCCCATAGCAAGAGCGGTTTCTTCGTCAATTCCGATAGCTTCAGCAAGTTCTTTTTGAGTGTCACTAACCTTTGACGAAAAACATTCTACTCCACCAATGATTAAAGTTTCATTGCCATCAATTTTGCCGTTATTGTTCAAATCAATGGCAACGCTAGATGGCGAATATACTTTCAAAATCTTATAAGAAGTTTTTGTATATAGGTTAAAACTAATGAATAAAACTAATAATAAAATGATGATTGATAAACTAATGAGTTTTTTCATAATTGTTTTCAACTAACTCTCTGTATGTTGTAAATTCAAAACCATAATTTTCAATTTTGAATTTCATATTTTGATTTTTAATAATTTTGTATTCATCAACATGGCTTGGATAAGGGTGAAATAAAGCTTCAACAACGATATCGTTATCATTTTTAAATATTTCTAAACCTTGTTCAACAGTTTGATTATTCATCATACCTGTATAGCTTACACCAACAAGATAATCATTTGTTTTTAATCCATACTCTTCAACAACTCTTCTATTTTTAAGAGAAAAAGTGTTTAGTAATAAAACCTTTATTTGGTTTACTGGATATTTTAAATTTACATGTTTTGAAATGTCTTTTGTAATATAAGGTTTTTCAAATTGAGTTCTTACATAAGGTATTCCATATTCTTTTGCTAGTTTGCAAGTAAGATTGAATATGTTTGGAATCCCATGTGTATGTACGTGCGAATCAATATGTGAAACTTTAGTGCAAGAAATTATTTTTTCTATTTGTGAGCGAAATTCAATTTCTACTTGTTCCATAAAGTTTTTATTAAAAGATTTTAATAAAAGTTGAATCCAGCCATTATTGAAATTACCATCTGAATCGGTTAATTCAGTGAGCGTTTCAGGAGAATTAAGGGCTTTTCCTTCAATAATATTTAAATGTACGCCAACGCACAACTTTGGACATTCAGGCATAATCTCATTTACGGCTGAATGGAAAGCTTCTCCATTTGCGCAAAGGCTTGTAGAATGTAAAATTTCAGCGTTATATCCTTCTACAATCGCTCTATTTATGTCGTTTGAAATACCAAAATCATCAGCATTTAAAATAAATTTTTTATTGTTCATAAAAATTCCTTGCCCTTAATACGTAATTATTATAATATAAAAATATAAAAGTTTGTAAAAAGGAAACACGATGGAAAAACCAACATTAGCGATAACTGTTCCTTGTTTTAATGAAGAGTTATGTGTTGAAAGTACAGTTAAGAGCTTATTTGAAGTAATTAATGATTTAATTAAAAAGGATAAAATTAAAGACAACAGCTTTGTTTATTTGATTGATGATGGTTCAAAAGATAGAACTTGGGAACTGATTTGTAAGATGCACGAGGAAAATCCTCTTGTAAAAGGTTTAAAATTTGTTAGAAATTATGGTAACCAAAAAGCTCACATTGCAGGTCTTTTAGGAGTGCGAGAATTAGGCTGTGATTGTTGTGTTTCTATTGATGCAGACTTACAACAAGATCAATGGGCAATCGAAAAATTTGTAGATGAATACATGAACGGTGCAGATATTGTTTCAGGTATTAGAAATAGCCGTGATACAGATACATTCTGGAAAAAGACAACAGCAATTTGTTTTTATAAAACTATGAATTTATTAGGTGTAAAGATTCCTATGAACCACTCAGATTATAGATTGGTAAGTAGAAGAGCCTTGAATATTCTAGCTGAATATCCAGAAAAACAAATATTTTTACGCGGTTTCTTTAACGAAATTGGCTTAAAATCAGCCATTGTGCACTTCGATGTGAAACCAAGAGCAGCAGGTGAATCTAAGTTTAATTATATGACATTGTTAGGTTTAGCACTTAACGGTATTACTTCATTTAGTATTATGCCACTTAGATTAATTGCCGTATTAGGCTTTTTAATGGCATTATTTGCAATTGGCTTAGGTGTAGAAGTAATTTACGAAAAACTTATATTGGATAATACTCCAAGTGGTTGGGCTACAATCGTTGTTCTTCTATCATTCTTTGGAGGATTACAACTGTTCTGTATGGGAATTATTGGCGAATATTTGGGTCAAGTTTACAGAGAAGTAAAAGCAAGACCAAGGTATATTAAGGATATAGAGCTAAAATAGCTGGTAACATTGGCATTTTTACAAATATTAACTTTTGTAAAGTTCATGTTTTTAGAAAAAGCAATTTTTTTGAGAAAAAATACTTTATATAAGCACGAGGTATATTACACACACAAAGGAGATATTTACAATGGCTAAAGTTTTAATTTCAATGCCTGAACAATTTTTAGATCAAATCGATGCAGTAGCTGGTAACGAAAACAGAACTCGCTCTGAGCTTATCCGTGAAGCACTTAGAACATATATTCATAGAAATACTAAATACAACGCTCAAGCAGCCAATAAAAATGCTGAAATTCTTGAAGCATTGCTAGACTAATTTCAGTGGGTTTTATGCCAACGAAATTTGTTAGCAAATTTGACGGTTCTCATGAATCCTCGAATGCGTTAACAAAATAAGTAGATTTTGATAACAAGCACGTAGCTTGATAAAACATTATAGGGAAAAAAGGAATAAGGAAAGTACGAAAGTACAAAGTGTAAGTTAAAAATTTAGGTAGAAATAATTTTAAAGCGGTCATAAAGACCGCTTTTTATTTTGCTTAAAAATCTAACTGTTTTACAAAATCGGACATCAAGTAAGCTTCTGTTGTACCGATGCAAATTTCAAAATTTGGAATAGCAGCTTGAAGTTCATCTTTCATATCTGCTAATAATCCAGGAATAAATATTTTCTTAACTTTTACTTTGTTGTAAAGTCCAGAGTCTTCAACTGCTTTTGCTGCAATTTTTGCTGTAATTTTTTCTGCAGACCAAGCTGTTAGAACACTCATACCTTCAGATGGAGTAACAATCAGATAAGAACCTCTATCAATAGCTTCAAGTTCGTTTGCTACAGCAAAGTATGTTAGTGCAAAATTTGTGGTTAAGAAAATAATTGCATTTTCGTCTGGGTTGTTAAATTCATACACTTTTGGCTCAATTTGTAAAGGCTTTTGAGGATCGGTAAAAATATTTTGGCGAAGTGTTAATAGGCTACATAAAATTTCTTTGCAAAAATCCTCAAAAATAATCATATTTGCATATTTACAAAGATAATAAGATGCTTTTGCACATAAATCATATAAGTTTTCTTGATGTTTAAAATAAACATAAGTTGGATTTGAAAACTCTTCGGCTTTTGTTTCAATTGCAGTTCTGCGAGTTAGTGTAAGAGTTTCAACTGTTTGTGCAAAAGTTTCTTCTTTTACTTCTTTCATTTCTTGTGGTATTTCTGTTATGGTAGAAATACCACAAGCTTCTATTTTTTCAATAAGTTTTGGCGTGATTTTAGAACCTTTTAAATAAATTACGTCAATTTTAAATGTTTCGTTAATGCGTGTGATTTCAAAGTTCAAAACTTGTTCTAATTTGTTTTCAAAATCTGAGCAATCGGTGTTTATTGCTATGCAAAGTGCAGTTGGAGTTAAAAATGTTTTGTCATGACGAAATAAAACTTCTTCTCCACCGACTTTTGTTTTATGTGTTGAACCTAAAAGGATTTCTTTTTGGGCTTTTTTGATATTTTGAGAGAAAATTTCTTTCAATTCTTCAGGTGCATAAGGGCATAAGTCAATTTCAACTTGTGTTTTTGCAAGCTTTAGGGCAAATGCCATACATGTTGGGCAACCGCATTTTTTGCAATTTGAATTTTCAGCTTTTTTAGATGCTGGTAAATATTTGAAAACCTGTAATCCTGAAAGTTCAGCCATTATTGAACTCCTTTCAAGGTTTTTAAACTTGTTGGATGGTTAACTACAACAATGTTTGCTCCAGCGGCTGAAATTGCACTAGATGCTGTAATTTCAAACATAACAGCACGCATATCAAGTTCTCCCCAACTTTTTGAAAATGTATTGGATTTTGCCTCCTTTGTCTTTAAGGTTTCCTCTCCAACAAAGGCTATAATAGGCATATTAAGCATTCTATCACCTTCAAAACCTGCGAGTTTGATGCGTTCCATAATGCTGTAACCGTATTCTAAACCGTAACCTAACCCACCCATATCAGGGTCAATTAAGATTTTATTTGGATTTAACCCCATTTCCGTTGTTAATATATTCATTTCTTTAGCTAAGTTAATATCAATAGGAGTGCGGATTACAAGAATATGATTTCCTTTTACTACACTAGGTACAATCTTTTTGTAAGTTTTTTCTTCTGCAAAAGCTACTATAATTTCCCTATCAAGTACACTCATCAACTCAGGAAGAAGAATGGTATCAATGTAAGGTTTATTTATGCCTCTAATCATTAGCGGTTTTGCGATATGAGGTAATAAACTTTTTAATAATTCTTTTGCTGGTTCAATGTTTTCTTCGTTTTCGCCAATGTTGAATTTTAAGCCCAAAATGTCACAAGGAGTATCTTGTGCTTTTTTAATGAGTTCTACGGGATTGTTTAATACATCACTGAAAACTTTTTGTACAGTTAAAGACATTTCTTTAGGGTTAAAAATATCTAACTCCAAAGCATATAATGTTTTTGAGGAATTGCCATTTTCGCTCAAGTAGTGAAATGAGGTGTCTCCGCCAATAGTTAAATCATTAATGCAAACTTTGCGGACAGGTAGTTTTATATCAAAACTAGACATCTCTGCGTGCATTTTTTACTTGATCCATTAATTCAACAAATTCTTTTTCGTCTAAAGTTTCCATTTCAAGAAGTTTGTGAGAGATTGTATCTAACATGTCTCTGTTTTCTTCAAGTAATGTTTTGGCAAGGTCATATTGTTCAGTTACAATTCTTTGGACTTCTTCGTCAATTGCTGCTGCAATTTCTTCAGAGTAATCGCGAGTGTGACCAAAATCACGTCCCATAAATACGTGGTCTTCGCTCTTTCCGTATGCCAAGTTGCCTAATCTTTCGCTCATACCGTATTTTGTAACCATTGAACGAGCCATTTGAGTTACTTTTTCAAGGTCGTTAGATGCACCAGTTGTAATAAATTCTTTGCCGTAAATAATTTCTTCAGCAACTCTGCCACCTAAAGTCATTGCGATTTTATCTAATAATTGAACTTTTTTTAATGTTAAATGATCTTTTTCTGGAAGAACCATTGTAACCCCTAAAGCCATACCACGAGGGATAATTGAAACCTTATGTAAAGGATCACAGTTTTTAAGAAGTTTTGCAAGCAATGCGTGACCAACTTCGTGATAAGCTGTATTTTCTTTTTCTTCGTCTGAAATAATACGACTTTTCTTTTCTGGTCCAGCCATAACTTTATCGATTGCTTCTTCCAAATCGTCCATATAAATTCTAGTTTTGTTATGACGCGCAGCAAGTAAAGCAGCTTCGTTTAATAAATTTTGCAAATCTGCGCCAGTAAAACCAGGAGTACGTTTTGCTAAAACTTTTAAATCAACTTCTTCTGCTAAAGGTTTGTTCTTAGCGTGAACTTTCAAGATTTGTTCTCTGCCTAAAATGTCAGGTCTGTTGATAACAATTTGTCTGTCAAATCTACCTGGTCTTAGTAATGCGTTGTCTAAAATGTCAGGTCTGTTTGTTGCTGCAATAACAATGATGTTAGTTGTTTCATCAAAACCGTCCATTTCAACAAGTAATTGGTTCAATGTTTGTTCACGTTCATCATGTCCGCCACCTAAACCTGCACCACGTTGACGACCAACAGCATCAATTTCATCAATAAAGATAATGCAAGGTTGGTGTTTTTTAGCTTGGTCAAACAAATCTCTAACACGACTTGCACCGACACCAACGAACATTTCAACGAAGTCAGAACCTGAAATTGAGAAGAATGGAACGCCAGCTTCACCTGCAACAGCTTTTGCCATTAAGGTTTTACCAGTACCAGGAGAACCAACAAGAAGAACACCTTTTGGAATTTTAGCGCCTAATTTTATATATTTTTCACCATTTTTAAGAAAATCAACGATTTCTTCCAATTCTTTTTTCTCTTCATCAATACCGGCAACATCTTTGAACATAACTTTTACTTTGTTGTCCAAAAGCATTTTTGCACGACTTTTACCAAATGACATTGCTTGAGAGCCGCCAGCTTGAAGACCTCTAGCCATAATAATTAGGAAAATAATTATGAAAATAGGTAGAGCTAATGAACCTAAAACGCTTAAAAGTTTAGATGATTCACTAGGTTTGCTTACAGCAATTTCAACATCGGCATCTTCCAATCTCTTCATTAAAGTTGGGTCGTTAGGTGTAAGAACTTTGTATTGAAGAGATGCAGAAGATTGTTGCATACCATAAAGCATCGGCAAGTCTTTTTTAGCCTGTTTTTTAGGTTGAACTTTTGGGATAGCAATCAAGAAATCTTTATCCATTTCAACAGATTTGATATCTCCTGCAGACAATTTTTGTAAGAAATTAGTGTATGTTAATTCTTCAGTTGTGGTAGTAGGTCCAGCAAATAGCATTGAAATAAATGCAAGAACCATAATGCCTAGAATAATGTACATACCCATTGATTGACTTTTATTCATATTAAATCCTCTCGTGTGATAATACTTCAATGATATAACAATAATTAATATAAGGCAAGTTGTTTAGTGGATTAATATAAATTTATATTTTTATTTGTGGGACTAGTATAAATTAGATTAGTATTGTATAATGAATAATATAAACTGGAGTAAATGTGCACATAAGAGATATTATAAATAAGAAAACTGCATTTACATTGGCGGAAATGATGGTTATATTGACTGTCATGAGTGTTGTTATGGCTGCAACAATGCCAATTATTACAGCTCCAGATAACGCGATTTTGGGCGGTACGGCTACAGCAACAGATAACTATTGGACTTACAATAGTGGATTTAAAAGTGCTTCTACAAAGGCAGGTAAAGCTGAGCTTGCTGCTGTAAGTATGCAAGTAGATAGTCAAACAAGAGATTATGATACATCAAGTTTGTTTGTAAAAGTGCCATCTGGAGATTATAGGAACGCATCACACATATTGTTTACAAACTCATCAAACGGCTCTCGTGTATACAATGCTGGTCGTTTGTATATGGGACCTGCAAATCAAAATAATGTTGCCTTAGGTGCATTTGCTTTGAAGGATAATACAGGACGTTCAATTGACAGTGTAGCTATTGGTTCAATGGCAATGTATAGTAATAACTCTGGTTTTGACAATAGTGTAGCCATTGGTTCAGAAGCAATGTATTCTAGATTTGGAGCAACAAATAGTGTAGCTATTGGCTATCGTGCATTATATGGTAATTTAACGAGTGAAGAATCAACTGCAATTGGTTACCTTGCTGGTGCGACAAATTCTTCTGATTATACGCTGGCTAATACTTATGAATTAGCGAATCTTCACGTAGGAAAATTGGCTGGTTATAAATCATCAGTAAAAGTAACAGGCTATAACACAAATATTGGTTACCAAGCAGGTGCATTAATGGACGGTCTTGCTTCTGTAAATATTGGTTATATGGCAGGGTTTAATTCAGGTGGCTTGGGTAAAATTGCAATTGGTCCAAATGCCAGTGTGACACCACAAGATTTGGAAGATGCAGGAAGTCTAATGCTTTCAGTGGCTTTGGGCGATCATGCATTGTATGCTCCGCAAGCCAATGTTAGTAATTCTATTGCAATAGGTTCTTATGCTGGTTATAACATTAGAGGTCGTAACCCAGGTAATATATTTATAGGTAGAAAAGCTGGATATTGGTTGCAACGAGGCAATCCTCACGAAAATGATGTTATTGCAATAGGTAACTATGCAGGTTATAAAGGTTCAGGAACTGCGGTTGCAATAGGTTCTTATGCTGGTAGTTCTCTAAGTGGAGCTGATGCAACTTATGATGGTGATAGTCTAACTCAAAAAGAAAGACCTATGGCATCAGAAATTGCAATTGGTTACCGTTCAGGTACCAGTACGGGAATGGTATTTGACTATAGCTATGGCTACGGAAATATTAGTATTGGACATTCTTCACAAGCAACAGGTTTAAATAATATTGCCATTGGTAGAGAATCTTGGGCAGTATATTCTTTAGGATACAGTATATTGTTGGGTAAATATGCATCTGCATTCCCAGCTCAAGCTTTACAAAATAGGGGTAAAGATTTTACATCATTAAGCATACTTGCTTTTGAATGGCCTTATTATGATAAAAACCATGTTGTTGATAACGATGGTTTATATAGCCATGGTTTTAGCAGGCTTCTTCTAGAAAATAACATGGGACTCTTACAAGAACCAGAAGATGTGATAACTATGGTGTATTCTAAAAATAATTCAAAGAACTGGGGACAAATGGTAATTGCACCTGTTGGTCAAAGTACTGGTTATTCTTTTACAAATTCAGGAATTATACTAGATGCAACAAGAATCTATGGTCCTAGCACAAGTATTGATGGCTGGATTAGCAGTGATAGAAGTCTAAAAGAAAATATAGAACCTTTAAAATATTCGTTAGATGATTTGAAGAAAATCAACGTATATGAGTATAATTACTTAGATGAACCAAGTCATAGAAGAATTGGTGTAATAGCTCAAGAAGTTTTAAAAGTAATACCAGAGGCAGTTAACACTTCTGATAAAGATACTTATACTGTAATGCCAGATTGGGTTTTTTACCCAATGATTAATGCTATAAAAGAATTAGACAAAACGGTTGAAAAATGTAAGGCAACTCTTGTTGCTTATGCCAAAGAATACAATACTCTTTCTGCAAAAATGAAAGAATTAGAAACCGAACAAAAACAACTAGAAAAAGAGAGAAAATCTCTTGAAAGACGTATAAACAAAGCGTACAAAAAAGCAGAAAAAATGGAGAAAAGTGCATAGATGAAATTCAAGTTTAAAAACTTAATAGCCTTCACTCTTTCCGAAATGATGATTGTATTGTTAATCGTCAGTGTAATTTCTGCTGCAACAATTCCAACAATTACTCAACAAAAGCAAAAGAAATACAATGTTTCAGAGGGGTCTGTTTCTGCAACAGCACTTTGGCAAAAAGATAACTTTGGTGGTATTTTTTCTAACTTAGCTGTGTCTGATAATACTCAGACAGTAGCAATTGGTGCTGATACATCAAATACTACAAACTTTACAAGTTCAACAAAAGCAAATTATAAAGCTTCTTTTGGTAATTCAAATATAGCGCTTTTATTAAACAGAAATGCAACAGGTCCTCAAATGACACTGTATGACAAAGATGGTTATACAGGTTCTATTAAATTTTTTAATGAAGAAAATATCCTTATGCAAAGCTTGCCAAAAGGTACTTTACACAATACTGCCGCTGGTAACACTATTAATGTTATTGGTATAGGTACTTATGCTGGGCTTGGTTCAATGCAAGTTTTAAATGTCGCAATTGGTAATTATGCATCTAATATATCTAATGGTTTTGGAGTGTGGAATCAAAATTATCATAATGTTTCAATAGGTAGTTATTCAACAAGAAATGGCTTTTACACTAAATATGGTGTAGCTGTTGGTTATTGTGCACTTTCAAATGCTTGCAAAGGACCAATTCAAAACAGTTATGTTGGTATTCCAAGTTCTGTCTATATGCGTTTTGATTACAATGTTGCTTTGGGTGCAAATTCAGGACGTTTAAATTATACTGAATGGAGATCTCATACTGCTGATAAGGACAACAATATATCGTTAGGATATTACGCTGGTAATTATGCCTATGGTAATACATACAACAATTCAACTCATGCTTTTGATAACAATTTTGTAAGTGATTCAATAGCAATTGGAGCTTATTCGGGGCTATCAAATGTCTATGCTAACAACATTGATGTAGGGTATTTTGCTGGCGGTTATGCCTCTTTTGCAAATCCTGCACCGTATTATTTTAGCGAAGGAAAACGCGAAAATAACATAAATATAGGTCATTATGCAGGTGCTATATCTCTTGATTCCATTGCGAAAGATGTAGATACCTATGGGTATAATGTTTCAATTGGTAACTATGCAAGTTATAACTTGGCCGGTGTAACTCAAGGGGTTATGATTGGTCCATTTGCTGCATACTCAGTACAAGAAAGAGGTCCAGGAGGTTGGGGACCATCTAAACCTAATCCAGTTGTAGCAATTGGTTATTATGCTATGTATGGGTCTTCAATGGGAAATGGCTTTAGACATTTAGGTGCTAATGCTGTTGCAATTGGTGCTTATGCAGCATCTCAATCAAATGTTGTTTTTGATTCTGTATATATAGGTCGTTATGCTGGTTATAAGGCAAACTCAACAAAAACAAATAAGAGTTATCCAGCACAATCAAATATATACATAGGTCATTATGCTGGTGCAAATTCAGATATGTTAGCTTCAATCGCAATCGGTAACTATGCGGGGCAATCTACAAGTGGTACAAATAATACATTTATAGGCTATGCTGCTGGAACTTTTGGTACATCTCACGTCACAGGTAGCAACAAATATATTATATTGCCATATACTTCAAGTACAGTTCTTACAGATACTGGTTCAAAATTTAGTTTAACTAATGATACTCCACAAATGATTATTGGTCCAGGTTATGGATATCCAAATGGTCCAACTGGATTCTCATATACAACCTTATTGTTATATGCTCAAAATATCTATGCAAGACAGACAACATTGACTTCTTTTACATCTGATAGAAGATTGAAAGAAAATATTGTCCCTGCAAAATACGGTATTAACGAAATTAGACACTTAAATACTTATACTTATAACTTTAAATCAGACGCAACTAAAGCAAGAAAAGTTGGTTTAATTGCTCAAGAAGTTCAAAAAGTTATGCCAGAAGCGGTTATGAAAGGTTTTTATAGCAATAAGCTTACGATAAATTTTGATTGGATTTTATTCTCGTTAGCCAATGCGATAAAACAAGTTGATGCAACTTTATTGTCAATGAAAAATGACTTAAAAATTCAAGTAAAACAATTGACTTCTCTTGAAAAAAGAGTTGATAAGTTGGAAAACAAAACGAGAGTTATGTTTGAAAAACAAGATAAAATGCAAGCAAAACTTAACGATACTAAAGGTATTTTAGAACGTATGGAGACTAAGTAAAATTTATGAAGAAAAACAAAAATAAAAACTACATAGCTTTTACTTTGACTGAAATGACAATGGTACTCTTAATTATGAGTATTATTGCGGCTGTTTCGGCTCCTGTTGTTAAGCACGCTGTTTCTGATGTAACTCAAGCATCTACTGCAGAAACGATTGAAGCTGAATCAACTTGGTCACCTCTATCTGCTGTATCAGGTGTATATTATTCTGCATCAGATTCAACAAATGGTCTTGGTATGGTTTCAATAGGAACTGTTCCAAGTGGCGCATCTGTAAATTATGGCACTCCTTCTATGATAATTCAGGCAAATGGTTCTGAAATGAATAATAGAAGCGCACAAATTGGAGCATTAAGTGCAGATTATCAAAGAATATCTTTAGATAGGTATAATAATATCGCTGTAGGTAACCTTCATCACTTGAATGATAATACAAATGCTTATGGCAGAGTTGAAATAGGTTCAAATATTGGTAATAAAGTATCTTCATCAAATAACGCTGTTGTAATGGGTTATAGAATGATGATGTCTGACAATGTTCAATATAATAATGCAATAGCCTTGGGTGATTATATTGATGATCCGCTAGTCAGTGCATCTGGTAGAAATTTTAATGATTCTATCACAATGGGCTATTATGCTGGAAGTTTAACTGCTGGTACAAGCACAAACATGAATGATTCAATAAACATTGGCTATTATGCTGCTAATAATGCTTATGCTAGTACTTTTTCAATAAATATTGGTAGTAATGCGGGTACAAGTTCTCGTTCTGCTTATAACATTGCAATAGGTAAATATGCTGGTTTTGGCGGTCATAATAAACAAGAAAGTTATGCAAATTCATACGCAAATGTGTATTTAGGTAACTTTGCTGGTTATGTTAAACAAAATGTAAGTGGATTTACTCATGATTATAACTATGGAAACGTTTTTGTAGGCAGTTATGCTGGGTCATTAATGGTTGATCCTCATGCTTCAGGAAAAAACTTTTCTGGTAAAATTTTACGTCGTCATAATTCAATTGCTATTGGTCCTTTTGCATTAACATCAGCAAAAACTGTAGATAATAGAGAATCTATAAACGGATTGTCAAATATGATAGCGATTGGTGCTTATGCTGGTCATGGTATGATAGATTTTTATAGGAACGATGCATTACATGATAAAAATCATATTTATATAGGTGCTTATGCTGGTGCAGATTCAATGCCAAACGGATCTGGTTCAGTTACTTCTGATGTTTCGTTTGCTTTAAGAACTTATTGGACTCCAGATTCAGCAGGTGAATATGGTTCAATTGCTATTGGTCCGTTTGCTGCATATAGAGCAGGTCGTACTAAATCGGGAGCGGAATCAACTGCTCTAAAATCTACTGCTGGCAGTTCTATTTCAATAGGATATTACGCAGGTTCGTTCAATACCGCAGCATCTAATGCAATCTCAATTGGTGCATTTGCAGGTTCTGAAATTAGACCATATTCGGATTCAAACAGCCATGTAGAACGTCCAAATATTCATATTGGATATTATGCAGGTTATGGAGCAACAGCTTTGGGGTCTATTGGTATAGGTACATTTGCCTGTGCTAATGCAAATGCTTCAGGTAAAATGTGCTTTGGTAATTTCCCTTATGCAATGATGGATGGTGCATACCGACCAGCAGGTTGGAATGGTCAATATAGAGCTTATTTCTATGCGGGTGCTGGTGTAGGAAAAGAAAGTGATTTGATTCTTGCTTCAAAATATATATTCTCTAGAGATGGTAGTATTTTGCAACTAACATCTGATGCGAGAAGTAAACGTAACATCAAATTGTCTAAGTACTCATTAAAAGAATTTAGAAAGTTTAATATCTATAACTTCAATCTTAAAAATGACGAAACAAAGGAAAAGAAAATAGGTGTTATTGCCCAAGAATACGGAAAAGCAATTCCTGACGGTCTTGTAAAATCTAAATTCTACACCGTAGATACTGATTGGCTTTACTATTCAATGATTACGGCAATTAAAGATTTAGATAAGCTTATTCAAGAGTTCCAAATTAAGTTTGATGAATACATAAACAACTTTGCATCTACAAAAGCTCGAATACAAGCATTAGAACAAACGGTTGCAAAGGAACGTCAAAACAACGAAAATATGAAAAAACAGCTTGATGAAATTAACAAAAAACTTAAAGCTAAAAAATAAAATTGACACCCTCTATTTTTAAGGGGGTGTTTTTATTTGAAATAAATTATTTATTTTCTAATAAACTTTTTAATATTTAGGGGTTGACAGCCTAAGCCCGATTATCAAACGATTTGCCCGATTGTTTTTTTAATTGTAAAAAATTATTAAGCAAATTTTTAGCCAATTTTTTATATTAATTGACTATAATATTTGATGTGTTACGATTTATTAGCATGCATTTGATTTTATACAAATAGCCCAAATGTAAAGAAAAATTAAGACGTACGTAACACAATAGAATAAAGAACGAGGTTAATTTAATGTCGACTCAATTTGCTAAAAGAAAAACACCAATGGGTATTCCGGCAACTAATCTGGATTATTTACCCGACTTAATTGAAGTGCAAAAAAAATCGTTTGAATGGTTTTTAAAAGAAGGTTTGAAAGAAGAATTACTTGCTTTCTCTCCTATTAAAGACTATACAGGCAGATTAGAATTACACTTCTTGCCAAACTACACTTTCGATAATGCAAAATACACTATCGAAGAAGCAAGAATCCACGATGCTACTTACGCTAAACAATTGCGCGTAATGGTTAGACTTGTAAACCGTGATTCTGGTGAAATTAAAGAACAAGAAGTTTATATCGGCGATATTCCGACTATGACTGACAAAGGTACTTTCATTGTAAACGGTGCGGAACGTGTTATCGTTTCTCAAATCGTTCGTTCACCTGGTGTTTACTTCAAACGTGAAGTTTCTCCAACAGGTAAACGTTTATACAATGCAACTGTTATTCCAAACCGTGGTGCTTGGATTAAAATTGAAACTGATTCTAACGACTTAGTTTACGTTAAAATCGATAAAAACAGAAAAATCTTAGCTACAACTTTATTGAAAGCTATGGGCTTGTCAGTTGCTGAAATGGAAGCATCTTTCACTCACTTTGAGTTCTTGAAAAAGACTTTAGAAAAAGATACAGCAGAAACTACTGATGATGCTTTAATCGACGTTTACAAAAAACTTAGACCTGGTGATCCTGCATCAGCTCAAGGTGGACGTCAAATTATTGAAGCTCGTTTCTTTGATGAAAAGAAATATGATATCGGTCGTGTTGGTCGTTACAAATTAAATAAAAAATTAAACTTGAACATTCCTGCTTCTCAAAGAACATTGACTGTTCAAGATATCGTTGCTTCTATCGAATATTTAATCAACTTAACTTATGATGAAGGTGCAGTTGATGATATCGACCACTTAGGCAATAGACGTGTACGTTCAGTTGGTGAATTGTTACAAAATCAATTCAGAGTTGGTTTAAGCCGTATTGAACGTATCGTTAAGGAAAGAATGACACTACAAGATAGTGAAACTCTTACTCCATTAAACTTATTAAATACAAAACCATTAGTTGCAGCATTAAAAGAATTTTTCGGAAGTTCTCAATTGTCTCAATTCATGGACCAAATCAACCCATTAGCTGAATTAACTCACAAAAGACGTATTTCAGCTTTAGGACCTGGTGGTTTGATGAGAGAACGTGCTGGTTTCGCAGTTCGTGATATTCACCCTTCTCACTACGGTCGTATTTGTCCGATTGAAACTCCTGAAGGTCCAAACGCAGGTTTGATTGGTTCTTTAGCAACTCACGCAAAAGTTAACGATTATGGTTTCATTGAATCTCCATTCTTCGTTGTTAAAGACGGAAAGGTTACAGACGAAGTAGTTTATATGACTGCTGACGAAGATGAAAACTATCGTTGCGCACCTGCTGACGTTGAACTTAACGAAGATAGAACATTCAAAAATGCTCAAGTTCCAGTTCGTTACAGATCTGAATTTGTAATGAGTGAATCTTCAAAAGTTGACTACGTTGGTGTTTGCCCAATTCAAATCATCTCTGTTGCGACATCAGTTATTCCATTCATTGAACACGATGATGCCAACCGTGCATTGATGGGTTCAAACATGCAACGTCAATCAGTACCTCTTTTAATTACTGAAAGACCTAGAGTTGCAACAGGTATGGAAGCTAGAGCTGCTAAAGACTCTGGTATGTTGATTGTTTCTGAATACGACGGTGTTGTTGAAAGAGTAGTCGGTGAAGAAATTACAATTAGAGATACTGAAGGTATCCCTCACGTATATCAATTAATGAAATATGTAAGAAGTAACCAAGATACATGTATTAACCAAAAGCCAATCGTAAGAGAAGGTGACAAGGTTAAAGCAGGTGATGTAATCGCAGACGGCGCATCTACTTGCGGTGGTGAACTTTCATTAGGTAAAAACGTTTTAATCGCTTATATGCCTTGGGAAGGTTACAACTTCGAAGATGCTATCTTGTTATCAGAAAGATGTGTTCACGATGACATCTTTACTTCAGTTCACATTGAAAAATTAGAAATTGATGCAAGACAAACTAAACTTGGACCAGAAGAAATTACTCGTGAAATTCCAAATGTTTCAGAAGAATCTTTAAGACACTTGGATGAACGCGGTATTGTTCGTATCGGTGCAAGAGTTTATGCAGATGATATTTTGGTAGGTAAAGTTACACCAAAAGGTGAATCTGAACACCCACCAGAAGAAAAATTATTAAGAGCAATCTTTGCTGAAAAAGCAAGAGATGTAAAAGATAACTCATTAAGAGTTCCTCACGGTGAAGGCGGTAGAGTTCTTGATGTTAAAGTATTTGACCGTGAAAAAGGTGATGAATTACCACCAGGTGCAAATACAGTTATCAGAGTTTACATTGCTCAAAAACGTAAAGTATCAGTAGGTGACAAACTTTCAGGTCGTCACGGTAACAAAGGTATCGTATCAAGAATTCTTCCAAAAG